>CBFHBH010000001.1:0-24407 GCA_965653735.1 uncultured Flavobacterium sp.
GTGCCGAAATGGAAGTTTGGCGGGGTCAGCAAGAGGGTCTTGATGTTATTGTGGTCAATCCAGGAGTGATACTTGGTCCTATTTTTTGGACAGAAGGCAGTGGAGAAATTTATCAAAAAGTTAGAAATGGCTTACCGTTTTATACAAAAGGGGTTACTGGTTTTGTTGTTGTTACAGATGTAATTGATGTAATGATCAGGTTAATGAACAGCGAAATAAAAAATGAAAAATTTACTTTAGTTGCAGAAAATATTAGCTACAAAGATTTGGTTTTTAAAATTGCCGATTGTTTAAAGGTTTCAAGGCCAAAAATTTATGCAAATAAATTTATGACCAGTCTGGGTTGGAGAATAGATTGGTTTTTGTCTCTGTTTGGAAAGAAAAGGGACTTGAGTAAAAGTATGTCAAACTCTCTTCATTCAATAGATGTTTATTCTAATGAAAAGGTAATCCGAGAAATCAGTTTTAAGTTTAATAGAATTGATGATTATATCAAAGAAATTATCCTTTTCCTAAAATAGTTTGTCTTTTCTTCTTTTTTGAAGCACTTTTTAGCGAATCAGTTATTCGTTGCTGTTTTTTCTTAAAATCTTTGTTTATTTTTGAGTCAACATCTTTCTTTTCTCTTTCTATTCTGGCAATAATGCGATCATACATTAACTTATATTCCTCAATGTCTGAAGAATAGTATTTGTTGTTTTCTACAAACTGAATGCTGTCAATTTTATACTTCTGATAAATATATGATTTAGGATTTACGTGGTTTTTTTGAAGCTCTTGAGGGCTGTAGCCTTTTAACGCCTGAAGCAATGCTAAGTCATAAAGAATGTTTTCCATAACATCTTTTTCTATTAGCTTTTCAGGTTTTTTAATTTCGTTTTTCACTGTGCATGATGCAAAAAGAAAAATTAACGAAATACATACAGCAATTCTCTTCATTATTTTTATCTATTAAATTCTAAACGTTTTCCGTTTTGGATATCTTTTACTTGGTTGTTTTCATAAACCAAAGTACCATTGACAAAAGTATGGGTAATTTTTGAATTAAAAGTATAGTTTTCAAATGGCGACCAGCCACATTTGTATAAAATATTGTCTTTAGAAACTGTCCAAGGTGAATTTGGATTTACAATGGCTAAATCTGCGTAAAACCCTTCTTTTATAAAACCTCTTCTGTCAATTTGAAAAAGTTTAGCAGGGTTGTGAGCCATTTTTTCTACTATTTTTTCTACCGAAATTTTCCCTTGATGATTTGCTTCAAACATTGCTACGACTGAGTGTTGCACTAATGGTCCTCCTGAAGGAGCAGATGTATATGGATTTTGTTTTTCTTCAAAAGTGTGAGGAGCATGATCTGTGGCAATTACGTCGATTCTGTCATCAAGTAAAGCTTCCCAAAGTGCATCTTTGTCAATTTGTGTTTTAACAGCAGGATTCCATTTTATTAAACTGCCTTTTTCATCATAATCCTTGTTGGTAAACCATAAGTGATGTACGCAAACTTCGGCAGTGATTTTCTTTTCTTCTAATGGAATGTCATTTTGGAATAACTCCATTTCTTTTGCGGTTGATAAATGAAAGATGTGTAGTCTAGCACCTGTTTTTTTAGCTAATTCTATAGCTTTTGATGAAGATATATAGCATGCTTCATCACTGCGAATTAAGTGATGACAATTCATAGGGATGTCGTCACCATATTTTTCTTTGTACTCAGCTAAATTGTTTTTGATGGTGGTTTCATCTTCACAGTGTACACAAATAATCATTTTTGTGTTTGAAAAGATTTTTTCTAGAATTTCTTCTCTGTCAACTAACATGTTTCCAGTTGAAGATCCTAAGAATATTTTAATTGCTGCAACATTTTTAGGGTTGGTTTTTAAAACTTCTTCCAAGTTATCATTTGTCGCTCCCATCATAAAAGAATAATTGGCAAACGATGTTTGAGATGCGATTTCGTATTTCCGTTCAAGAAGTTCTTGAGTAACTGCATTAGGAACTGTATTGGGTTGTTCCATAAAAGTGGTAACACCACCAGCAACAGCAGCTCTAGATTCAGAAGCGATGTTGCCTTTATGAGTTAATCCTGGTTCGCGAAAGTGTACCTGATCATCAATAGCTCCCGGAATTACAAAATTTCCTTCAGCATCAATAATTTGACAATTTTCAGGAACGTTGAGGTTATTCCCTATTTGTTTTATGAATTCATTTTCAATTAAAATTTCGCCTTCGGTTATTTTTCCTTCGTTAACAATTTTTGCGTTTTTAATTAAAATCGAGCCCATAGTTGTGTGTTGTGTTTTATAATCGGTTGAATATTTTTCGGATGCGTAGCATAATTACTCCTAAAATGGCTTCACGTATAATCGCTCCGCTCATTTTGGATTCGCCTTTTGTTCTATCTGTAAAAATAATTGGAACTTCTACAATTTTGAAATGATTTACAAACGTTCTGTATTTCATCTCTATCTGGAAGGCATAGCCAGTAAATTTTAATCGGTCAAGATTTATTTTTTCTAAAACCTGTCTTTGGTAACAAACAAACCCGGCAGTTGCATCTTGTATCTCCATTCCTGTTATCATTCTTACATATACCGAAGCAAAGTATGACATTAGAACACGGTTTAAGGGCCAGTTTACCACATTAACACCGGTAATGTAACGAGAACCAATAGACATTCCTGCGTTTTCATTTTTACAGGCATTATATAATTTTTCTAAATCATTAGGATTGTGAGAAAAATCAGCATCCATTTCGAAGATATATTCGTAATGATGTTGGATTGCCCACTTAAATCCATGAACATAAGCTGTGCCTAGTCCCGCTTTTCCTTGACGTTTTTCTAGATGTAAAGCATCAGGAAATTCTTTTTGTAGTTCAATAACTTTATCTGCAGTTCCGTCTGGTGAGTTGTCGTCTACGATTAGTACATCGAATTTTTTTGGCAAAGACATAGTAGCCCGAATGATACTTTCGATATTTTCTATTTCGTTATAAGTAGGGATTATGACTATTGAGTCCTGCATAATGTTAAAATTCTGATGCAAAAATAAACTTTTTAGTGGTTGAGTTTCTTAAATTATTTATAATTAAATAAGTCCTGTAAAAAATTTGTAATTTCGCGATATGAATAAAATCGAGTTTATTCCTAGAATAGTAGAAAACAAAGATCGGATAACAATAGTTTTTATTGTTGCGGTAGCTCTTGTCGCTGTTACTAAGGCTGCTTTCGAAAATAGATTTGTTGATTTTGTGAATTTAATTGCAAACAACAAGTATATAAAAATGTACAAAGATCCCAGCAACTTGATGAGTTGGTTTACGATTTTGCTGTTTTTTGTTCAGTTAATTTCGTTTTCTTTCTTTGTTCAATTGGTGCTTAGCTACTTTGGATATACCACAAAAACAAACTGGATTACATTTATTCAAATTTTTACCTTCTTGACTTTTTTTGTTCTATCTAAATTTTTAGTTGAGAAAATTATTGCAACTTCATTTAATATAGAACCGTTTATTGAGCAGTTTAATTTGTTCAAAGTGAGCTATCGAACCTATGTTGGGTTAATGTTGCTTCCTGTTAATATTGTGTTGTATTATACTGATTCAATGAATTCTTACGTAATAATCATTGTTTTGGTTGTATTATTGATAATTAACTCAATAACTTACCTAGTTTCATTAAAGAATTATCAAAATTTATTACTTGACAAGTTGTTTTATTTTATTTTATATATTTGCGCTCTGGAAATAGCACCGTATTACTTTATGTATTATGTTATTACAAATAGGTAATATTTTTTGAAAATGCCCAATATGAAAGTGAAAACAATTTTAGTTTCGCAACCCGAGCCAAAGGTTGAAAATTCACCTTATTTTGACTTACAAAATAAGCACAAAGTAAAAGTTGATTTCAGACCCTTTATTCATGTTGAAGGAGTTCCTGCAAAAGAAGTTAGAGCTCAAAAAATTGACTTAAACAATTTTACTGCAATTATTCTAACAAGTAAAAATTCAGTAGATCATTTCTTTAGAGTCGCTGAAGAAATGCGTTATAAAGTTCCTGAAGATTTGCGTTACTTCTGTCAGTCAGAAGCAATCGCTTATTACTTGCAAAAATATGTTGTATATAGAAAACGTAAAATATATGTGGGTCAAAAAGATTTTGCAGATATGTCAGCGTTATTCAAAAAATATAAGGATGAGAAATTTTTGCTTCCTGCTTCAGATAAATTAAATGCTGATGTACCTCAAACATTAAATAATTTAAAATTAGATTGGACTCCAGGTACTTTTTATCGTACTGTTATGAGTGATTTGTCTGATTTGAAAGATGTTTATTATGATGTTTTAGCATTTTTTAGTCCAACAGGAATTCAATCGTTGTTTAAAAATTTCCCTGATTTTCAACAAAATAATACTCGTATAGCAGTTTTTGGAAGTACTACCCAAAAAGAAGCTTTAGAGCACGGATTAAGAGTTGATATCATGGCTCCAACACCAGAAGCTCCATCAATGACTATGGCTTTAGAGAAATATGTTGCTGAAGTAAACAAAGGAAAATAATAATTATAACATATATAAGAATCCCGATTTATCGGGATTTTTTATTTTTACAGCAAATTAAACAACATGAACACGAACGGAACCATTCAAACCACTATACAAAATAAAATAGCAAGAGTTACTTTTAGTCACCCAGCAAGTAATTCATTTCCTAGTAATCAATTAAAGTCTTTGACTGAGGAATTAAACTCATTGAGTAATAATAATGAGGTTACTGTAATAGTTTTACAAAGTGAAGGAACTGGTGCTTTTTGTGCTGGTGCTTCTTTTGATGAATTATTAGCGGTTGATAATTTAGAAACTGGAAAGCAATTTTTTAGTGGATTTGCCAATGTGATTAATGCTATGCGCTCTTGTAAAAAAATTATTATCGGGAGAATACATGGTAAAGCCGTTGGTGGAGGAGTAGGATTAGCTTCTGCTTGTGATTATGCTTTTGCTACAGATGCTGCATCAATTAAATTGTCTGAAATTGCTATAGGGATTGGTCCTTTTGTAATTGAGCCAGCAGTATCAAGAAAAATAGGAAAATCGGCTATGGCAGAAATGACATTATCTCCTGCTGAATGGAAGTCGGCTCAATGGGCTTTTGAGCATAAATTATATGCACAGTTGTTTACGTCTGTTGAAGAAATGGATGAAACTTTAAATAAGTTTGTTTCGCAATTAGCAACATATAATCCTGATGCTTTGTATGAATTTAAAAAAGTATTATGGGAAGGAACGGAAAATTGGAATGAATTACTTTATGAACGTGCTGCTATTTCAGGGAAATTGGTGCTTTCAGATTTTACTAAGAATGCTTTAAGTACTTTTAAAAAGTAAATTAAAAATCTAATTTCTTTCTGTTGTTTTTTGTTTCTGAAGTTGATTTCTTCTCTTTCAGTCTTTTTTCGATAACGCTTTTGGGAACTTTTGTAGCTTTTCTAGGCTTTGGCTTTATTAGTGCTTTTTCTAAAACATCAAAAAGTCGCTTTGTTACTATTTCTTTGTTTTTTAGTTGACTCCTGTCTTCATCACAATTTAGAATTAGTACAGATTCTGAAGTAAGTTTACTAGTTAGTTTTTGTATGATAAGCTTTTTTTCATCATCATTTAATCCTTGAGAATTTTTAATAGAAAAAGATAAAACTACTTTACTCGAGACTTTATTTACATTTTGACCGCCAGATCCGCTACTGCGTACTGCTTTGTATTGTGTTTCGGTTAAAATGACTTCTTTTTTCACAATCAGTTAGGTTGGTGAGGTGTTTTAAGTAAATCGTTTACTGTTTTTACTGGGTTAAATGTGTCTAAAGGAACTTCAACAAATATTGTAATCCAATTAGCCATACTTCCGTTCCATAAGCCAGGTAATTCATAAGCTTTATAAGATATTCCATTTTTGCTTTTTTCAACTACAAAACCAGTTTCTGGATTGGTAAATTCAAGTAAATTAAATTTATCTCCTTTGTAATTTTTTAATCCACATACTAAATCGACTGGATTGAAATGTGTAGAAGAATTGAAAATAGCTTTTTGTTGTTTGTTTTTTAAATCTATTTGAGCAGATTCTACAATTTGTAGTGTTATATTTCCTTTGTGATCTTTTACCCAAAATGGTCCTCCGCCTGGCTCATTTTCATTTTTTACCATTCCGCAAACACGAATTGGGCGATTTAGAAATTGTTGTAAAATTTTAATTTGGCTTAACTCTTTAAAATCATCAAAATCTGAATTTATTTTGCTGTGAAGTGTATTGATAATAAAATTTTTTATTTCTTCGATTTTGCTAGACTCTAATTTTTGATTCTCTAATTTTTTCAAATAATCAAAAACTTTGGCTTGAATTTCTAATAAAATACCTGCTAAGCCTTTTTTATAAAAAGAAATGGTTTTAATGTTGTTGTGACTAACATTATCTATGTTTTTAATAAAAACAATATCAGCATTTCGTTGATTTAAATTATGAATAAGCGCGCCGTGACCACCTGGTCTGTATACTATTTCTCCATTTTTGTTTTTTAAAATTTTACCGTTTTCATCTATGGCTAAAGAGTCTGTTAAATGTTCTTGAAATGAATAAGACCAATTAAAGTTCTTGTCAAAGTATTCTTTAATTTTTTTTATTTCATCTTCAAATAGAGATTTGTGCTCTTCAGAAATTGTAAAGTGAATTTGAGACGAGTTCTGATATGAAGCATAAGCTAGTGACTCTTTAAAATGCTCTACAATTGGAGTTGCAACAAAATCTTCATATTGGTGAAAAGGTAAAACTGCTTTTGGCTTGTTTAGGAAATTAAAGTTTTTATTCTCTAAAATGGTTTTTATAAACCAATAGTTTTTTTTGTCTCTTGATAATGAATTGAAATTATCTATGTTTCCCTTAATGAATTCATGAACATCTTTGTAAAAGGCAAATTTTTCCATTGCTACAATAAAAGTTTCCAAAGGTTGATTGCCTGAACGATTTATATATGCGTTTATGGTTTCGTTTTCTACATCAAAATCGGCCAAGAAATCAGAAAGAAATTTGAACATTCTACTGGCAGCTCCTGAGGCAGGTACAAATTTTTCAATCACAAATTTTGTTGATTCCTTATCGTATTTGGTAGCAAAATTCTCAAAATCAGAAATTGAAAATTGTAAAATTCCATTGCCAATTGAAGCAGATTCTTCCAATTGTATTTTGCTTACACCTTTTTTTATAGAATCAATTTGATGGAAGACTAAAGCGAAGTTTTTTTTTTGATTGTATAGAGTCACAAACTCATGACTGGTCAAACCTTTTTTTAAGGCTTTTTGTAAATCGATTACAATTTTTGAGGCTTTTTCTAAACGTTCTGTCTTACTTCCGTTTATTTGAATAAAAGGTTTGTTGTAATCTATTAAATTTTGCTTGAAAACATCAAATGAGCTGTCTCGGTATTCTTGACTGTCGCGTAAACCATCAGCTTCCCAAGGAACATCTTTATCTGTTAAAAAGTATAAATCATAGTGATGTAACCTTGCAGCTTCTTCAAGTTCTTCAGAACAGTGGTTGTAATAAATATCAGAATATACTTTGGTTACTAGAGCATTTGTATCACAAAATAAAAAATCAGTAGATTTTTGAAGTGCTTCGTTTTCTAATGCTGTTTGTCCAATAGCGATAGGCAATAAATCTTTTTCTTCACAATCACGGCCTTCTTTAATTTTAATGTTTTCTAGAAAATCACGAGCAAATTCTGGAATCCAAACAGTATTAAAATGTTCAGCTAACTGACGAGCAAGTGTTGTTTTACCAGTGCTTTCAGGCCCGTAAGTAGTTATTCTAAGTATGTTTGTGTTTTTTTGTCTAAGATTTTCTTCCATTCTAGATAAGCTAGTATCGCTAATATTGTGAAAATTATATATTGGAATGCAAAGATATAAAGTTCTCGGTACCAAAAGATAGGAACCACCAATAAATCACCTAATATCCATAGCGTCCAGTTTTCAATTTTTTTTAAAGCCATATACCACATAGCAGTAAAAAAAACGGATGTTGTGAAAATATCTATCCAGTTATTTGATTTTATTGTTACTCCAAAAATCGTGTAAATCAAGAAACAAACAAGTCCAGTAAGGATGAACATTGCAAAGCCAATAAGTTTTTCTTTATTGTTGGTTCTTGTTATTTGTAAAATGTCCTTTGTTGTAGATTCAAATTTTGTCCATTTATACCAACCAAAAATACTCATAATGGTGTAGTAAATGTTGATGCTCATATCAGCAAGATATTGCGCTCTAAACATAACATAAACAGTTAAGACAGTTGCGATGATTCCAGTTGGAAAAACTAAAATGCTTTCTTTTTTTGCATACCATACACTTAAGATTCCAAATATAAAAGCAATAGATTCAAGCCAAATTTGCCAAGAAGGGATGTTTTGATATTGTGATAAAATTTGATCAATCATTAGTTAAAAAAATTAATGTCGTTTTCAAAAGCTGTTCCAATAACTACTAAATCGGCACCAGCGTAAAAAGCTTCTTCAATTTCTTGTTTTGACCTAATACCTCCACCAACAATTAATGGAATATTTAAACTTTGTGAAACTTTTTGAATCATTTCAGTTGAGACTCCGTTTTCAGCGCCACTACCAGCTTCTAAATAGATGAGTTTTTTCCCTAAATACTCACCAGCTTTAGCTGTTTTGTATGCTAGATCTATATTGTTTCTTTCTATAGGAATGGTTTGGCTTACGCGTTGCACGGCGGTTTCTTTTCCTCCATCTATTAAAATATATCCTGTTGGAATAATTTCTAAATCAGAATTATGTAAAATCTCTACTGAATTGATATGATGCTCTATTAAATATTCAGGATTTCGGCCAGATAGTAAACTCAAGAACAGTAGTCCATCAGCATAATGTGATATTTGAGAAGGGTGTCCAGGAAATATTATAATGGTTAATTGTAGGTGTTTTTTTAATTCAAGAACAAAATTATCCATTATATTTTCTGCAACAATACTTCCGCCAACAAAGATGTATGTTGCGGGAGACTGTTTTATTTTTTCTGCTAATGATGTAATCTCAGATAAAGTTGTTTTATCAGGATCAATTAATATTGCAAGTAGTTTTTGCTTTTCTTTTTTTGCTAATATGATTTGTTTGTAAATCATTCTTTTGTCTTAATCTGTTGTAAAAATAGCCTTTTTAAATTTATTTTTTTCTGAATTGAAAAGTACACATGTAAATTACTTTTCCAAACATGATTTTTATCATATATCAGGTTGATTTTCAGTAGTAATTTTGATGTATAAAATAATAGAAATCATGACATTATATCAAAAAACATTTCAGGACTTCGAGAGAGGGTATTTAGGTTTTACAACATTAGCTATCATTGGTCAAAGCTGTTTAGGTGGAGCTGCAGCAATGTATATTTTGCAAAATGGAGTTTCTCTTTTTCAAATGATTCAATTAACTTTTGTGGTTTTAGCTTGTAGTTTTGTTAATGGAGCAATTTTATCGCAACAAAAACACAAATTGGTTTTCGATTTAATTATAGCAAGTGTTGTAATTAGTATCTTGACAATTTTATTAAATACGACAGTGTTATAGATGAAAAGTGATATTCAGAATAGAGAGGATTTGTCCCTGTTGATTGATTCTTTTTATTCAAAAATCAGAACTAATGGAGAGATAGGCCATTTTTTTAACGAAACCATAAAAGACTGGGATAGTCATTTAGAAAAGCTAACTGATTTTTGGGAAAATAATTTGTTTGGCATACGTAAATATTATGGCAACCCAATAGCTGCTCATATTGAAGTCGATGAAAAGTTTAATCAAACAATTGATCCTAATATTTTTGGCTTGTGGCTTAACTTATGGTTTGAAACTTTAGAGGAATTATTTGAAGGAGAAAATGTTGAAACTCTTAAGCGAAGAGCTCGAAAAATGGGCACTGTACTTTTAGTAAATATTTACGAAAACCGAAAATTAAGTCATCAGGACTGAAAAGCGCAAACGAACATGTAGTTTTTTGCTTCTTCGAAGAAAATATCAAAATTTTCTACGCAAGAGTTAAAATGTAGTTCTGCTTCACATTTCTTGTCAGAAAGCAAAAAAGGCTTTTCAAAAATATGGTCAGGGAAACTGATGCCTGCTTCATTTTTTATTTTAAAGATTGCCTCCTTGGTTCCCCAAATCACGGTGGCTTTTTTCATTTGATCTGCTTCAGAAAGATTTTCCAAATGCCACATTTCCATAAAACGAGGTGCAATACGAAGTACTTTTTCTTTTACTTGTTCAATGTCGATTCCTATGTTCTCATCGCTCAAAGCAATTGCAGCAAAATCGAAAGAATGTGATATGGAAATGTGTTTTCCATCTTTTAAGTGTGGTTTGCCTAACTCGTCATAATATAAATCAAAATCACTATAACCACAATGCTGAAGTAACATACGAACACTTAAAAACCCTTTTTGATGACTTTCAGACTTCATTTTTTCCATTCGAGCCAGTGAAGTGTCTTTAAGTGATACCTGACGAAACAATTCGTTATACTCTTCGGTTATTTCCCAAAGAAAAACAGTTGTGGTATCGTTGATATAAATGTTCTTGAATAAAGGCATTGTTCTTAAATAGCCCGATTACCTCATGGGCTTTATTTTTAATTGAATTCGGTGAACATTTCCTGTTTGAAGCAAACTACCATGTAGCGCGAAAAGCGGGAAATCTTTGATTCAGCGAAGCTAAATAGCTTCAAAAAATTAAACTAACTGAAAATTAACAGGTTATATTTATTAAACAAATATTAATTATCGATTATTAATTGGGAAATCGAAAACTAATCTGTAATTTTGCAGTCCAAATTTTGTTAAACAAATATACTAAAATAGATGAGTACAACAACAATTCCATTTGTAGCCTATAAGGTTAAAGATATTAATCTTGCAGCTTGGGGAAGAAAAGAAATTGAATTAGCTGAAGCTGAAATGCCAGGTTTAATGGCCCTTCGTGCTGAATATGGTGCAAGCCAACCGTTAAAAGGCGCGCGTATTGCAGGGTGTTTACACATGACAATCCAAACTGCAGTTTTAATTGAAACTTTAATTGCTTTAGGAGCTGAGGTAACTTGGTCTTCTTGTAATATTTTCTCGACTCAGGATCAGGCTGCTGCTGCTATTGCTGCTGCAGGAATTCAAGTATATGCTTGGAAAGGTCTTGATGAAGAATCTTTTGACTGGTGTATCGAGCAAACTTTATTCTTTGGTGAAGATAGAAAACCATTGAACATGATTTTAGATGATGGTGGCGATTTAACTAACATGGTTTTTGATCGTTACCCTGAATTAATTCCTGGAATCAAAGGTTTATCTGAAGAAACTACAACTGGTGTTCACCGTTTATACGAAAGAATGAAAAACGGAACGTTATTCATGCCGGCAATCAACGTGAATGACTCTGTTACTAAATCAAAATTCGACAACAAATACGGATGTAAAGAATCTGCAGTAGATGCTATCCGTCGTGCTACTGACGTTATGTTAGCTGGTAAAAGAGTTGTGGTTTGTGGATATGGTGACGTAGGTAAAGGTACTGCGGCTTCTTTCCGTGGTGCAGGTTCTATTGTTACAGTAACTGAAATCGATCCAATTTGTGCTTTACAAGCTGCAATGGACGGTTTTGAAGTTAAAAAATTAGATACAGTTGTTGGTAACGCTGATATTGTAATCACTACAACAGGTAATAAAGATATCGTTGTTGGAAGACATTTTGAAGCGATGAAAGATAAAACTATCGTTTGTAACATTGGTCATTTCGATAACGAAATCGATATGGCTTGGTTAAACAAAAACCATGGTTCAACTAAAGTTGAAGTTAAGCCACAAGTAGATATTTATAATGTAAACGGAAAAGATATAATTATCTTGGCTGAAGGACGTTTAGTAAACTTAGGTTGTGCTACTGGTCACCCATCATTTGTAATGTCTAACTCTTTCACGAACCAAACATTAGCTCAAATCGAGTTATGGAATAACAGTGCAAATTATAAAAATGAAGTGTATATGTTACCAAAACACTTAGATGAGAAAGTAGCAGCGTTACATTTGGCTAAATTAGGTGTTGAATTAGAAACATTAAATGATGAGCAAGCGGCTTATATTGGTGTGGAAGTTCAAGGGCCGTTCAAACCAGAATACTACAGATACTAATCAGAGATATTCTTAGATAAAAAAAGCCTCTCCAAATGGAGAGGCTTTTGGTTTTTTTAACTTTTATGATTGAAATGATTTCGTAAAAATGTTATTTGAGCAAAAAGCATTAGTGTTCCTAGTACTGTTATATATGCGGTGATTTTAGAAAAACTAAACATTTCTGATATATTGCTTTTGTAAAGAAAACTAAAGTCAAGAGTAATTGACCATTTGCTTGGACCTGTTGTTCCTTGCAATAGAGCATAAGAGATTAAAATTGTTATTGCGCTTAAAATAACAAGAGTAGTTTGTTTTGAAATCAATGGTTTGTAGGTAAAGACCTGATTTTTTTTACTTGCCATTACTTGATTCATAATTTTAGAAGTAAAATCAAACGAAGGAGTTTCCAAAGTTTGATTTTTCATCATCTGGTCAATCAATTTTTCGATATTTTTATGTTCGTTCGTATTCATAATAATCTAATATTTCAGGTTCTAATCTTCTTTTTAAAATAGAGGCCAGTTTTTTTCGTGTCCGGAATAACTTTACTTTGACATTGTCAGTACTGATATTTATTACTTTTGAAATTTCTTCTACGGATTGATCATCAAAATAATAGAGTGTCAATAAAAAAGCTTCGTCACTTGATAATTCTTCTAGACAATTTTGTATTGCCTGATTTCTTTCTTTTTCATCTATACTGTCTAAAATTCCTTCTAGTGCTTTTGTTTGATGCTCACTGAAATCTTCAATATAGGTCACATTGTTTTGCTTTTTCCTTTTCTTTAAAGCATCTAAACAAGTGTTGTATGTTACTTTATAAATCCAAGTTGAAAATTTAGACTCACCTTTGAATTTGTTAAGGGCGTTGAAAATTTTTACGAACGTGTCTTGAGCAATTTCTTCGGCTTCTTCTTTGTTGTTGAGCATTTTTAGTGCCAAAGTATATACCATATCCTTATAACGATCTACTAAAGTAGCAAAACTGTTTGTGTTGCCATTTAGTATTAAGTTAATATAATGCTGGTCTTCTATAAAAGTCATATAGGTGTAAGACGATTAAAAGTGTATTAAGGTTACATTTTTTTTTAAAAAATATTTTTTCTTTTATGTGTAACCAAAATGAAACTAGTATCGTCATAGCTTGTGAACATATCAATCAATATTAATTTAAATCGATCAATCATGTTAGCAGACATTTTAATCCCAATTAGTTTTTTCTCTTCAGTTTTTGGAGTTTTTTATCTTTATTTATCAACCAGAAACAGAGAACGTTTGGCTCTTATCGAAAAAGGAGTAGATGCCAGTATTTTTATGCCAGGTGCTAAATCTAAATCCCCATTTTATAAAGTAATTCTTTTAAACTTAGCATTATTGTTAATGGGAATTGGTATAGGAGCTTTTACAGCTTTGTTGTTAACTGCCTACACGTCATTAGATGAGAACGGGGTATATCCAGCTACAATTTTTACAATGGCAGGTGTTGCTTTGTTTATTGGATTCAATATGACAAAAAAACTTGACGAATAAAATATAATTAACAATCAAAATCATCAATTAAATAAACATCAATCAAATCATGAACAAACAAATTATTACAATGGCTTCCCTTTTGGCTTTTTCATTAGGGGCAACTAATCTGCAGGCTCAATCACAGTCTGCAAATTCTGTATCAAAATACAGTTATCACGATGCTTTTGCGCCTGGATTTTACACAAAAAATGGAACGGAAACACGTTCAGTAAGCGGTCAACCTGGAGCTAAGTATTGGCAAAATAGGGCTGATTATAAATTGACAGCGGTTCTAAATGAGAAAAAAAATGAGATTACAGGAACTGAGATTCTTACTTATACTAATAATAGTCCTGATAAAATTTCTTTTTTATGGATGAACGTTGATCAAAACCTTTTCAAAAATGATTCTCGAGGAAAAGCTGTAATTCCTGTATCTGGAAGTCGAAATGGTGATAAAGGTCAAGTTTTTGACGGGGGTCACAAAATCAAATCGGTAAAAGTAGTTTCAAATGTCAAGGGGAAGACGGTTGAAAATGAAGTTAAATTTGAAATTATTGATACAAGAATGCAAGTTTTTCTTCCAGAGAACTTATCAGCAAATGGAGGAAAAGTAACACTTAAAATTGACTTTTCGTTTATTTCTCCAGATTATGGTTCAGACAGAATGGGGGTTTTAGAGACTAAGAATGGGAAGATATTTTCTATGGCACAATGGTATCCAAGAATGTGTGTGTATGATGATATAAAAGGATGGAATTCGTTACCATATTTAGGAGCTGGAGAGTTTTATTTAGAATATGGAGATTTTGATGCAAGTATTACTGTACCATCAAATCATATTGTAGTTTGCTCAGGAGAATTGATTAATGAAAATGAGGTATACACTACAGAACAACAAAAAAGATGGAAAGCAGCAATTCAAAGTGATAAAGCAGTAAGTATTCGATCAGCAGAAGAAGTTGTAAAAGCAGATTCTAGGCCAACAGGGAAAACTACTTTGACATGGCGTTTCAGAATAAAAAATTCTCGTGACCTTACTTGGGCTTCATCTGCTGCATTTGTGGTTGATGCTGCAAAAATTAATTTGCCAAGTGGAAAAAAATCTTTAGCAATTTCTGCTTATCCAATTGAAAGCGCTGGTCAAGAAGCTTGGGGAAGATCGACAGAATACACAAAAACATCTATTGAAAATTATTCAAAACGTTGGTTTGAATATCCTTATCCGGCTGCTGTAAACGTTGCAACCAATGCTGGAGGAATGGAGTACCCAGGAATTGTATTTTGTGATTGGAAAGCAACTGGTGAAGATTTATGGGGAGTGACTGATCACGAATTTGGACACACTTGGTTTCCTATGATTGTTGGATCAAATGAACGCTTGTTTGCTTGGATGGATGAAGGATTGAATACTTTTATTAATTCATTGAGCTCTTATGATTTTAATAATGGGGAATACAAAATGAGAGAGATATGCAAAAAGGGGCTAATTTTTTAACTGGATCCGATTTAGAGCCCATTATGACCGCTCCCGATGGAATGAAAGAACAAAATGTTGGTCCTCTTGCTTATATGAAACCTTCATTGGGGTTACGAATGTTACGTGAACAAATTTTAGGGCCTGAACGATTTGATAGAGCTTTAAGAATATATACTGAACGTTGGGCCTTTAAACATCCAACACCAGACGATTTTTTTAGAACAATTGAGAATGTTTCAGGAGAAGATTTAAATTGGTTTTGGAGAGGATGGTTTGTTAACAATTGGAGATTAGATCAGGGAATTACAAAGATAAAATATTTAAAAAACAACCCGGTAAATGGAGCTTTAGTTTCTTTAGTTAACTTAGAAAAAATGGCTATGCCTGTTGTTATAGAAGTTAAAACAAAATCTGGAACAATAAGCAGAGTAAAGCTTCCTGTTGAGGTTTGGCAGAGAAACATTGACTGGAAATTCAAGTTGAATACAAAAGAGGAAATTGCTTCAATTACCATAGATCCTGACCATGCATTTCCTGATGTAAACCCATCAAATAATGTGTGGGAAAATGGAAAAAGTGAATTAGAAAAAGAGCCTTCTTTAACTGCTTATGTTGGCAAATTTTCAAGTAAACAAATCCCTATAAAAATTAATTTTACTGACGAAGATGGAGTGTTGGTAGGAACACCTGAAGGTGGTCAAGAAGAACCGTTGTCTTTTGAAACTGTAGGCAAAGATAAATTCGCTTCAGAACAAGCAGGAGTAGAGATACAATTTGCAGAATCAAAAAATGAATTTACTATAAATATGGGTGGACAAAGCTTTTTGTTTACCAGAAATTAAAAACTCTTAAGAAAGTTGAATTTTAAAAGCCCTTATTGAATAATAAGGGCTTTTTTTTATTTACAATACCATTAAATTACATCCTCGAATATCTGAATTGTCAAATCGTCCAAGGACTTCAAAAGAGTTGTTTCCAAGTATTTTTCCTAAATCTTGTGTTGCTATAAAGGAACATGAGTTTATATTGGCTAAATCAATTACATTAATTCCGCCTGTTTTACCTTCTTTTACGTAAGTTAAAGCATCTTCTGGATCTCTTATAAGTATTTGCATCCATGAAGGACATTCGAATATGCCTTCGCCTAAAGAATACGCTTGAGAAAGCAATTCGGTCATGCCATATTCAGAATGAATTTCGGAAACACCAAATCCTTTGCATAAAATATTATGCAATTCTTCTCGGATAATTTCTTTACGACGACCTTTCATACCTCCAGTCTCCATGATAATGGTGTTTTTTAGATTGAAAGACTGTTTTTCAACTAAATCCAATAAAGCATAAGTAACACCAATAAGAATTATGTTTTGGCCTTCATTGTCTAATTTGATTAACTTTTGAATCAATTCATCGTAGTTGTTTAGGTAAAATCCACTTTCGGGATTGTTAGAAAGCTGAATTAAATCATCAACCATGTAAATCAATGAAGAGCCATCGCGTTCTAAATAGGATGGGAGTAGTGCCAATACTACATAATCTTCTATATTGCCATAAAACTGTCTAAAGCCTAAGCGATAGCTTTCTTCGTAAAATTCTAAATCAGTCACATGATGCTTACTGGTACTCATGCCAGTTGTTCCGCTACTTGTAAAAGTGGTCTGGATATTTTCTGTAGAGCTTAAAACATCATGACTTTTGAAAAATTGAATAGGAAGGAACGGAATGTCCTCAATACGTTTTACATTGTTTTTGTCTTTTTTGAGTAAAGTGCAAAAATTCCTGTAAACTTTATTGTTGTCGTATTGAAAACGAAATACTTTGAGTGTGATTTTCTCAAATTCTTTTTTGGAACTAATTTGAAATATATCGGAAGTTGAAAACATATTTCAAAAGTAGTCAAAAAAAAAATCCTGCAAAAGCAGGACTTTTAGTTAGTCAATATTATAGTTTAGTGTTTGTTCTTTTTCTCCTTCGATTACTTTAATTTTATAATTTCCTTTTTCGAAATTTCTCAAATAAATTGGATCGCCAATTGTATTTATCGAAAACACTTCTTTATTGTGGTTGTCATAAATAATTACTTTCTTCTCAACATAGTTGTCTGAAACTATATAAGCAAGTTTGCCAAATTTTTTTGAATCTTGATTAACAATGTTTAATCCAGAAATTCCTTTTTTAATATCATTCTTTTTCATCGGAATTGTGTCAACGATTGTTTCTTTAATTGGATTCGTAGAATTTATTTCAATTCTGTTTGAAGCGATAGTGATTAGCGACTGTAATGTTATTAATAAAGCAAATAGATTTTTCATGACTTAGTTTGTTATTTATTTGATGTCAAAACTATACTGAATTAATCTATTTGTTTAATTTTTTCGATGTTCTATCTTTTTTTTCGATAAACTGTAATTTGAGCGTAATTGGGGTTAGTTGTAGTTGTAGTTTTTCTCACCAATTTTAGTGATATTTCTAGTTTGAAATTTAACAATAAAAAAAGCCTTACAACTGTAAGGCTTAATATAAAGTGAGTGTATTTTCTTATTCAATAGTTATTTCTTTTGTATCGGCTTTATCACCTTCAACGATTTCCATAGTATAAGTACCTCTTTTTAATTTTGATAAATTAATAGGTGTTCCTACAGTTTTTTTAGAATACACTTTTTTTCCGTCTTCATTGTAAAAGGACACATTTTTCTCTGTATAAGAGTCAGATATGACATACATTTGGTTGCCAAATTTCTGAGAATGTCTCGTCATAATTTTCAATCCGTGAATATTGGTAGTTTTGGAATTTTCATCTACTAATTCAGATTCATTTTTTGATCCATCAGTTGAAAGGTTATTTTTCATTATTTCGTTTGCACAACCTGTTAAACTTAGAAGCAATAAAAAGTAAATGGTTTTCATGTTTTTATTTTCAAATTATTTCGACTTTAAACAAATATATTAAATTGAATTAATTATAGTATTTTTATTTTAATTAATTTACTGAATTACAACTTACAAGTTCTTTTTTGTAAGAATCATTTCACATCATTTTGATATGAAAAGAATTTTTGAATCCTTTTTATGTATCTATTTAGTTTTTTGTGAAAATAAATACTAGAATTTCTTTTTGTTTAATATTCTAGATGAATAGCAAATAAATCTGTTTAAAGGTAAAAAATAAGCCCTGACAAAAGTCAGGGCTTATTAAGTATAGTTAAAAGAAATTACTCAACAACAATTTTTCTTGTTGCAGTTTTTCCTCCTTCAGTGATTTTAACTACATAAACACCTTTACTTAAAGAAGAAATGTTTACTGTATTGTTTACTGTTTTAGTATTTAATACTGATTTCCCTAAAACGTCATATAATTGTACTTCTTTTGCTTCAAAGCTATCAGAAGTTACATATAATGTATTTTTAGCAGGGTTAGGGTATACTTTTAATCCAGAGATGTTGTTTTCTGCAACACTTAAAGAACATGGACTTAAAGTTGTAGCCGTGTTTCTTGGAGTAGGTGTGCCGATTGTAAAATCAGATGCATTGTTGTTAGTGTCAGTACAACCTCCACTATTTCTTATAGCTCCTGTAGAATTTGATAAAGCTCCAATAACAGTCCCTTCAAAACCATTAGCAGTTCCATATCCTACTTTATCAATAATGTTAGAACCAGTTGGGTTTGAATTGGTCTCTTGTGTTGTGTTGTTCACAAGAATCACTTTTCCGTTAGCGGCAGCCATTGCTATAGCTCCAGTTGCTGCTCCATTACTTCCAAGAGTTCCTGCAGTTGCTCCGTCTACTTCAGCTGTTGGCAAAGCTGAACCTGTAGCTCCACCTGCTTGTTTTATAAGGAAATATTGACCAGGTTGTAGAGTAACATTTGGAAGAGGTGTCATAAACCAAAAATTATTTGGAGCTGCTGCTGGGCCTGTCGCTGATGTGTATTGTATCGACCAGCCATTTATGTTTACTGCAGCATTCCCGCGGTTGAATAATTCAATAAAGTCATTTGTATAAGGGGCTCCAGAATTTCCACCACCACCATAAACTTGGCTTATAACAACTTGTGCATTGCTAGTTAAAAATGTAGCTAACAAAGCTCCTATAAAGTAAATTTTTTTCATTGCTTTTTATTTAAATTGGACAACAAATATAACAAGTAATTTCTTTTCGAAGAAAGAAATGATGTAAATAAATTATTAAAATTTGTATTTAATTACTTGATAATTAATTTTCGGGTAGCACGTAAATCGCCTTCTTTTATCTTGATAATGTAAACACCTGGAGATAATGAAGAAACATTTAGCTCTTTTGAGTTTATGTTAACTTGTATTACTTTTTTACCAAGGACATCAAAAATTTCAATTTCTTTTGGTGCTAATGATTTTGATGAAATATAAACACGGTCACCACCAGTTGGATTAGGGTAGATGTTTAAATTTTCGAACGGTTGTTCTTGGAATTTAGAAGCCAACGCAGAATCCTTACCTTCTTGAGCACTTACACTCAAAGAAAATAGGAATAACAGGGATGTAATATAAAAGTATTTTTTCTTCATTGATTTCTTATTAGAGTAAAGATAATAAATTATTTTCAAATTTAGTACCAAAAAAAAATGCCTCAAGTTTTTTTGAGGCATTTTTTGCATTTATTTAACAGTAGTGTTGTTATTGTAATAAGTTAACACCATTAACTGTTGTCCAGTTTCCGCTTACTAAAGAAGCTCCAGTAGCAGTAGTTGTTTTGTTCCAGTTTGAAGTAGGATTAAAACTAGAAGATGATAATGTAAATGTTGCAGCACCTGAAATAAAATCGTTATCAGTGTTAGAAACTTTAACATTTGTAAGTTTAATTTTTCCTCCTACAACTTGGTGATCGTAAGTGTTTTTGTCTAATACTTGAATTGCACCACCGTTTAAAGCTGTCGGTGTAGTTTGATTTTTGTAGCCTTCAATTACGATGTTGCTAAAATCTCCATTACCTTCTTTTTTAAATTGGATAGCATCTAATTGGATTTCACTTTGTGCTTCAGTAACAGTTCCAGCAGCTCTTTTTAATGTGATGTTTACAATTTTAGGCCAAAAGTTGTTGTCAACACTTTTTGATTCTACTTCCATACCGTAATTTCCAGTTCCTGTTTGGTAAGCATACCAGTTAGTATTGTCTTGACCTCTCCATCCATCTTGCCAGTCAAATGCATCATCTTTATTTCCGTAAGAAATCAAGTTTTTTGCACTTACTGTTCCTCCGTAAAATTCGAAACCATCATCATTTCCCATGTAAGAAACCAAGTTTTCTAAAACTGTTCCTGACCCTACAGAATAAAATGAAAAACCATTGTGTTCTTTACTGTTTGTTGTAATAACCTGACCAGCATACTCTACACGTACATATTTTAATGATCCTCCATTATGAGTAGTGTTTGAACCTCCGTAAATTGTTCCTGTTCCATCTTCCGATGTTGCAGTTTGAGGTGCTGGGTTAGAAGCTGAATTCACGATAGGAGCATCTCCATAGATGATGATTCCAGCCCATGATCCTGGAACTTTAGATTTTTCTGTGAAAACAATTGGTTCAGCAGCAGTTCCATTTGCAATTAATTTTCCTCCGTTTAAAACAATTAAACCGTTTTCACCTGTAGTTTTATCTGCAGTAATTGTACAACCAGGCTCAAAAGTTACTGTTGCGCCGCTTTGGATTTTTACCATCCCTTTTAAAGTGTAATTTCCATATGCGTAAGTAACATTTGATGTTATGTTACCTGTGATTTCTCCCGTTACTGGTGTTTTTGCTCCTGTTCCTTCTTCATCATCATCGTTAGAACATCCTGTGAAGATTGTTGCCATTATAGCTAGGCAAAATGCTAATTTTTTCATGATTATAAGTTTTCGTGTTATTTGTGAGACAAAGCTAGAAGTTAAAAACCTTACTATTCTAACCAAATGGTTATCAAATAGTAAGGTTTCTAATAAGTTTGTGTTTATAAATTGTTAAGTGTTTTTTCTTAAAATGTATAAGATAGATTTGCAGAGAAACCAATTCCTTTTTTGTATGATTTAACAGTTAAATCGTTTTCCATGATTTGGATTCTGCTGTTGTCGCCCATTTGAATTTTATAGGTAGGGTTTAAGATGTTTTCTGCAGAAAGTTTGATGTCCCATTTGTCAGAAATTTTGTTACCCCAAATAAAATCAAGTTTGTTAAATGGCATTTCGTAATAATTATCAAGTCCATAAGTTCCTACAGCATAAATACGTTTGCTATATGCATTGAAAACTAAAGTCATTGTGTTTTTCCAGTCTTTACTAAATTCTGATTCATATTTTAAATCGGCATTAATAATCCATGGAGAAGCGCCTTGTAATTTTCTTGTAGGTTTTGCATCAATTGCAATTGTTTCAGGACTTTGTAAGCCATTTTTAATCTTTTCAATTTCAACTTTAGAGTACATTAAGGAAGTATTCATTCCGAAAGAGAAATTTGATAACACAGGTGATATTCTTTCTAATTGTACCAAGAATTCTAATTCGGCACCATAAAGAGTAGCTTGTTTAGAGTTGTTATAAGTTATGATTTGCCCACCACTTCCAGCAGATGGAGTGAATAATCTTTCGATAGGGTTTTGAATAAATTTAGAGAAACCTGTAATAGTAACCATTTCTTTCGCTGAAGGAAACCACTCGTATTTCAAATCAAAATTATAATTATCACTATTTTTTGCTTTTTGATTACCATTCTCGATTGTACCGTCAGGATTAACAAATTCTAGCGGATATGCTTCCATGATTACTGGTTTTGTTATTGTTTTTGAACCAGCAAAACGTAAATTAGAATTGTCGTTTAATTTATATTTAGCATTCGCAGAAGGCAAGAAATCTATTTTGTCTAATTTATTTTTTAAATAAGGGTCTTCAAAACTTCCACTTTCTTTATACTTTGTTTCACGGTTAGTTTGTTCCACCCTAACACCAATATTAACCTCTGTTTTTTCTCCAAATTTAAAAGCAACGTCTGCATAACCAGCATTTACAAATTCTAGTAATTTTGCTTTGTAAGTTGAGTTTGTTCCTTCTTTATAAGTAAAATTGCCATTTTCAATTTCAGAGGAAAATGTTGCGTCTGGTTGATTGGTATTGAAAGTTACTGAGTTAGAAGCCATGTTTTGAGAAACTAAGAATCTAAATTTAGATTGCATTTGATTGATATAACCGTTGTAACCAATAGTTAACTTGTTTGCTTTTTCTAAATCTTCGTTTCCAAATTTCCAATTGTATTCTGCCATTCCAGATAAATAGTGTTTACCGTCAAAATCTAAATATTGTCTAAGTAAACTGTTTCCTGAATATGTGATTGATGTTGTATTTTCGTCAATTTTTACTCCTTTAAATGATTTACGGTCAGGTAATTCATAATTAGATGTTGAATAAGAAATTCCCCCTTTAATAGTATGCTTTTCATTTTCAGTTAACTTATAATTTCCGAAAAGTTGAGTATTTAAATAAGTTGTTTCTTGTAATTGGTTCATTCTTATGAAACCATTTGTTTGGTTTGCGTTTGAATTGGTATATCCCAATTGGTCTTGAATCATATTTTCTGTGGTCTTTAGATAAAAGGTGTTAGAAGTTAGACTCAATCTTTTGTTTTTGAAATTTAGAACCCCTAATACGGATGAGTTAGTTAGATATTTGTATGATGTGGTTTTTAAATTGTTATCATAATTACCTTGTGAAGTGTTAAAGAAGCGATCAATACCTTCACGAACTTGGTATTTGTTGTCAAAATTTACCGAAAGTAAATAGCTGAAATTGCTATTTTCTCCAATTGAAAACTTATCAGAATTTAAAATGCTAAAACTTGTGTTAAGAGGTGATTTATCTGTTTTAACATCATAACCTGATCCAAATCCTGTTAAAGCTTCACTTGGTCTTAGTGTGTAATTTCCAGGCTTGCTTCCTACAGCAGTTGGAATATCTCTTTCATTCCCGGAAAAACCGAAGAAATCTCCTGTTGAAGTAGCGTCTTTAGAAATCAAAAAGTCATTTAAATTGTTTCCTGTAGTATATCCAGCTCCAAAACTAATTTTAGTTTGTCCTTTTGTTGGGTTTGCAGTTAAAATATTGAAAGTTCCTCCAGCAAAATCACCATAAATATTAGTGTTGAAAGTTTTATATGTTTCAATAATACTTACAATATCAGTACTGAAAATATCAAGAGGGATAATTTTTTTAAACGGATTGTTTGAAGGAACAGCAAGGCCATTGATTAAAAGATTGTTGTATCTGTCTTCTAGTCCACGAACAAATAATCCACGTCCGTCAACTTTAGAAATACCTGTGATTTTTGTCAATCCTTCTTCAACATCACTTACTCCTTTACGTGACATTTCTTGCGCACCTATACTTTGTTTTATTTCAACAGCTTTTTTTTGTTCTAGTAATAGAGCTGTTTCTTTTTCGCGACTAACTGTTGCCTTAACTAAAACGTCTTCCATAGTTACGCTTCCTGAGCCTAACATTTGATTTATTACTTTGTTTTCTCCTTCGTTAATAGTGAAAGTGATTTCCTTAGATTCGTATCCTAAAAAGCTGAATACAATAATATGTGTTCCTGGAGTAACTTCGATTGCATATTTACCATCAATATCAGTTGAAGCTCCTAGTGTAGTTCCTTTTATACTTATATTAGCAAAAGGAAGAGGTTCTCCTTTTAAATCTTTATCTGAAACAATACCCGATACTGAAGTTTTTTGGGCGAATGTTATTAAAGAGAATAATCTGGTTCTCATTTGTTGTGTGTTTTAATTTTGTGCAAAGGAATGCGGACAATGTAAAGTTCGTGTTAGTTACAAGTTACCTTTTGGTTTTTATTATGTTAGGTAATTGTTACCATATTAAATTTGTGTAACTTTAAAAAAATCACTTATTTTATGTATACTTTTACGACGCAAAAACCAGACAACACCTCGTATGAAGAAGAAAGATATTAAGATCTTGTTAGTTGATGACGAAGCCGATATTCTAGAAATTGTTGGCTATAATTTATCTCAAGAAGGATACCAAATCTTTACAGCCGAAAATGGCAAAAAAGCAGTTGAAAAAGCAAAAAAACACCAACCGCATCTTATTATTATGGATGTAATGATGCCTGAAATGGATGGGATGGAAGCGTGTGAGAATATTAGAAAAATACCTGAATTAAGTCAAACTATAATTACCTTT
>CBFHBH010000002.1:0-22321 GCA_965653735.1 uncultured Flavobacterium sp.
CTTTCAGCATCAAAGAAATTATTATACCAAATACTCAACAATGCCAATACTACTGGAATATTTTTATCGAAAGACTCATTTCTAAAATGCAAATCCATCTTGTTTGCTCCAGATAAAAGTTGATCAAAATTATCAAAACCAACTGATAAACTTATTGTAAGACCAACAGCACTCCATAATGAGAATCGGCCACCAACCCAGTCCCACATTGGGAACACATTATTGGCATCAATACCAAATTCAGTTACTTTACTAATATTAGTTGAAACTGCGACAAAATGTTTAGCAATATCTTCTTGCTTAGCTGATTGCAAGAACCAAGATCGAATTGTTTCGGCATTTGTCAAGGTTTCCTGAGTAGTAAACGTTTTAGAAACCACTACAAACAAAGTAGTCTCAGGATTTATTTTTTTTAGAATTTCGTTTACATGATCTCCATCGATATTAGAAACAAAATGTACATTTAAATGATTTTTATAAAACTGCAAAGCTTCAACAACCATTGCAGGGCCAAGGTCTGAACCTCCAATTCCTATATTTACAATATCTGTAAAAGACTTGTTAGTAAAGCCCTTTCTCTCACCAGTAATTATTTGATTGGTAAAAGATTTTATCTTGTTCTTAACCTCAAAAACTTCGGGAACTACGTTTTTACCATCAACTAAAAAAATATCTGATTCTTTGGCTCTAAGAGCTGTATGAAGCACCGAACGATTTTCGGTTTGATTAATAATATCTCCAGAAAAATAACTTTTAATTGCTTTTTCTAAACGAGTTTCCTCGGCTAATTCAAGTAATAAGTCGATAGTCTTTGAATTGATCTTATTTTTAGAATAATCAACTAGAAAATCCTCCCATTGTATATGAAACTTCTGTGCTCTTTCAGAATCGGATGCAAACATTTCCTGCATAGGAATACAAGCAATTTCAGCATGATGTTCTTTTAACTTTTTCCAAGCTGAAGTTTGAGTAGGATTTACTGATGGTAACGACATACTTTAATTTTTATCAATTAAATAAACAACGAAGTTACAATTTTGATTTTGATAAATCATCAATAAAATCAATATACTAGCGAGTTTTTTTACGAAAACGTTATAGTTTTGTTTGGATGAATTCAACACTAAAAATAAAATTATTTTAACGCAGCTACACTATCCAATTCTCTTTTTAATGGAGTCATAAAAGAAATAAACTTAGGAAGGTTCTTTTTATCCATAGGTGCCGAATTAGGAAGTTTCAACTTTAAAGCATCTACTTGTTTGCCATTTTTCCAGAATCGGTAACAAACATGTGGTCCAGTAGCTAAACCAGTGCTTCCGACCTTACCAATAATTTGACCTTGTCGAACATGTTGCCCTTTTCTAACTAAAATTTTAGACATATGTAAATACTGAGTAGAATAGGTTCTATCATGTTTTACCTTAACATGGTTTCCATTTCCTGCAGAATATCCGGCCAGCTCGACCACTCCATTTGCTGTAGACATAATTGGTGTGCCATGTGGCGCAGCATAATCTGTTCCGTTATGAGGTTTGAAAAACTTCTGAACTGGATGATATCTTCTTTTGGAGAATCTAGATGTAATATTAATCGTTTTTAAAGGTGCTTTCAAGAAGAAATTTTTCAGGGCTTTTCCTTCTTCATCATAATAATCAACTTTTTTGTCAGAAGCATTTTGTTTAAACGGAAAGGCATAAATCTTTTTCCCTTTATACTCGAAGAAAGCACATTCTAAGGAATCTACACCATCATAAATAGTATCGTTAATGTATCTTTCTGTAAAAGTAACCGCGAACTTGTCCCCTTTTTGAGATTTAAAAAAGTCAATAGACCATTTAAAAACACTTGTTAACTGTGCGGATAAAGAAGCTGCAACACCTTCATTTTTAAGAGTTTCTGAAAGTGAACCATTTAACTCCCCAGCAACAGTTCTTCTTTTAAATGTTACTGGTTTTAATTTTTTTGAAGCTTTAACTATTGAATCATTAAAATCAATTACATAATATGTTAATTGATCAGGCTGATAGATAAAATATTGAAGTCTTTTTGATTTATCTTTTGAAAGAAGCATTGTGTAAGGCTTACCCAATCTCACTATTCTGACATTGAACGTATCTTTTACTTTTGCAATTACATCATAAACTTGTTTCCCGTTTAGATTTTGCTTTTCTATAATACTTCCGAAAGTATCGTCTTTTCTAATGGTGTCTGTAACAACCTTGAAATCGTTTAATTTAAAACCAAAATCATATCTAATTGGTTCTGGTTTTTTAACAGGCACTTTAATTTCTGCCTTATCATCTTTACAAGAAACAACTAAAAATAAAACTAATAAAAGAGTAATGTATTTTTTCAAATGGAGCACTTTTTATTCCAAAATCTATCGGAAAATTTGACAAAAATGCTAATATAATAATTTTTTATACATTTTCGCCCCAAGTAGCTAATTCATGTTCTGACCATAATTCAGGAAAAAATATTCTTCTCTGATAACGAGGATGCATGTATTTTTTCCAATCACTTCCTCCTGTTGCTTCACCATCACCTTTTCCGTTGTCAATATATTTTTTTGCAGCATTATAATGACCCATTACCCATGTAATATTTACAGTGTAATCGTAATGACGCATCGCTTTTACTAATTCAGGATTTTTTTGATCTGCTTCGGGTAATTCTTTAAATTTTCTCCAAAGATTAATCGTGTTATATTCTTCCATTGTTCGAAGGAACAAGTCTTTGTATTTTTCTTCAAACTGTTTTAAGAAATATGACTTTTCACCAGTATGATAATCTTTACCAGCTGCTTGCCAATACAAATGCTCCATGGCATGACTATAAGGTGTATTTCTATCAATAGTTGCTCTAAATCTGTAATCGATTAAGTTTATCAAATCTGTAGAACAAAATTCAATCATCCTATATTGTGCACTTTGAAATCCACTAGCAGGAGTCAATGTATGTCGAAACTTCATATATTGCTCAACTTCCATACCATCTCCCATAATAGTAAAAGATGTTGTAAGCATATCAAAATATCTACTGATACGCATTAATCTTTCAGTAAAAAAAAGAGTTGTTAATTTTTCTGCATAAGAAATTTGCTTGATTTCGCCCAAGATCATTTTAAACAACAACTCATTAATTTGATGATACATGATAAATACGTTTTCATCAGGCAACGTTGTTCTTTGAACTTGTAAATTTAAAAGCGCATCTGTTTGAATATAATCCCAATATGTTATTGGTTTTGACCAAAGAAGCCCTTCAAGATAAGCCTCAGTTTTTTGGTTTAATGCTTTATACTTTTCGTCAATCTCGTTTACTAATGCAGAATAATCACTCATAATTTATTTTGAAATTACCATAAATGGATTTTTTAAACCTTTGAAAGCTTCTAGGTCGGCTTTAAGAGAACCTACAGCCAAATCAGCTTTGATTCGTAGAGGAACTTTATTTTCATCATCTGAAACCCAAACTGTTAAACTTTCCTCTTCTTTAAAAACACGACCTGATTGAACTATTGGCTTAAATATCATTGTATTTACTTTTCCAAATTTTGTTCTTAGCTTTTCTCTTCCAACGTATTTTAGTTTGAATTTATAAATTTCATCATCAAAAAACATATCAATCATAATAGATTCGCCTACTTTAAGCTTATCTATATTTGGATGGTTTCTTAGATAATAAAATGAAGAAACTATGTCCTGAACATTTTCAGTAACATTGAATGTTTTCTCTGTTTTGTGCTTATAGTCTTTAACTAAAACGGTGTTTTTATCTTGATTAAAAAAACCTTCTTGATCTTTTGTATAACCGCCTTCATCAATTTTTCTAAGATATTGATATGGTTTTGTGGTTTCTTTATCAAATTGACTTTGGTAATAGTCATCTACTTTAAAAAAGAATCTAGACATACCAACGGTATAGCCATGACCAACCGCATAGAATACTTTTTTACCACTTCGATTCGCTTCTTTTAGTTCCAGCTCAGCATAACCAGCATTGACCAAGCCGTAGTGAATACGAAACTTAAACCATTCGCCAACATCAAAAGCTTCAGGCTTTTGCGCAAAAACAGCTGTTGAAAACAATAAAGATAGGAGTACTAATTTTAGTTTCATGTTTTTTCGAATTTATATTCTTTTTGAGTAAGAATACAATATCCATTCCAAAGTTAATAAAAAACAAAAAAACCCAGTCATTGCTGACTGAGTTTTTATGCTATTAACCAACCAAAAAACTATAAATTATGAAAATTTATTCAATTAAGAGGGAACCACCCCTTTCAATTGCTATGCAAAGATATTACGGAAGTTTAATTATTACCAACAAAAAATCAACTTTAACATATTTTTATCAAAATACAATCTACTACAACGTTTTCTTTTGATGATTATTCAATAAAAAATGATTTTTATTAATATAACATTAACAAAAGAAAAAGTTAAAAATCAGAAAAACACTAAAGATCAGACATTTATAAAAAAGAAAAAACCCAAAAAAATTACTTTCTTCGGGTTTTCATCAATTTTATTGAATACTTTATAAAGTACCTCTCAGTTCTTGTTCTCTTTCTATTGATTCAAAAAGCGCTTTAAAGTTTCCTGCCCCAAAACCACGAGCCCCCATTCTTTGGATAATTTCAAAGAAAAGTGTTGGACGATCTTCTACTGGTTTGGTAAAAATTTGAAGCAAGTATCCTTCTTCATCCGCATCAATCATAATACCTAATTTTTGTAATTCATTGATGTCTTCTTTGAATTTAGACATATGATCTTTTAAACGCTCAGGAATCGCATCATAATACGCTTGTGGAGGTGTGCTTAAAAATTCAATTCCACGGGCTTTCATTTCTGCAACTGTCGAAATAATATCATCTGTTGCTATGGCAATATGTTGCACTCCTTCATCTTCATAAAAATCTAAATATTCTTCAATTTGAGAACGTTTTTTACCATTAGCTGGTTCATTTATAGGGAATTTGATACGACCATTTCCATTAGACATTACTTTAGACATCAAAGCTGAATATTCTGTAGTAATTTGTTTGTCGTCGAAAGAAAGGAAATTCACAAATCCCATCACATCTTCAAACCATTTTACCGCTTCATTCATTCTGTTCCATCCAGTATTTCCAACCATGTGGTCTATGTATTTTAATCCAACTGGCTCAGGATTATAATCCGATTTCCACTCGCTATATCCTGGCAAAAAGATTCCGTTGTAGTTTTTACGTTCAACAAAAATAAATACTGTTTCGCCGTAAGCACCGTAAATTCCTGCACTTACTACTTCACCGTTTTCATCTTTTTCTACAACTGGTTCAAAATAAGATTTTGCACCACGATTAGTAGTCTCCTGATATGCAGAACGAGCATCTTCTACCCAAAGTGCAATTACTTTAACTCCATCGCCATGTTTTTTTACATGCTCTCCAATAGGTGAATTACTATTTAACGCCGTTGTTAATACTAAACGAATTTTATCTTGTTTTAAAACATAAGATGCCCTGTCTTTTACTCCTGTTTCTAATCCGGCATAGGCTAATGATTGGAATCCGAAGGCAGTTTTGTAAAAATGAGCCGCTTGTTTTGCATTACCCACGTAAAACTCTACATAATCTGTTCCTAATAATGGAAGGAAATCCTGAGCTCCTTCAAATATTTTTTCAAGTCCGTATTCTACTGATTTTATTTCTTGTGCCATATTATTTAATTTTAAATCGAATCTACAAATGTAGAATCTGTATAAATTGAATCGTTATTATAATTTTCTTTATTCCAAAAAATGGAATCCTTGATTTTTAGATTATTTTTTTCTTCTTCTATTTTATTTTTAAAAATATCGAATAAACTCACTTGATAAATTACCACTGCAATCAAAATAACTACAAAATATAAGGAAGATAAAATTGTAGCTATTAAGCAAACAATTTTTGCCACATATACATTTTGATAAGTTTGAGGCGAATAATTAGTTGGATTTATTTCATACTCTTTAAGACTTTTAATTGAAAGCACTAAACCTATTATTCCTAAAATCAGAGAAACAAACACCAATAATCCACAACAGAAACCTAAAAATATAATAACCGAAGCAATGGTCCCAAATATTAAAGCTGATGGGTCTGCAGGTAATTTACTTTTCATTAATCTAACCAAGATTGATAATATTTTTCATCGGCTATTTTCATAGCTTCCTCTGTAACCATCAAAGGCTTGAAAGTATCTACCATTACAGCTAACTCTTGGGTTTCTGTTTTTCCAATACTTCTTTCTGTTGCTCCAGGATGCGGTCCGTGAGGAATTCCGGCTGGGTGTAATGAAATATGACCAGCTTCGATGTCGTTTCGGCTCATAAAATCACCATCTACATAATACAATACCTCATCACTATCAATATTGCTATGATTATAAGGTGCTGGTATAGACTCTGGATGATAATCATATAAACGAGGCACAAATGAACAAATCACAAAAGCATCTGTCTCAAATGTTTGATGCACTGGTGGTGGTTGGTGAATTCTACCTGTTATTGGCTCAAAATCATGAATTGAAAGCGCATATGGATAATTGAAACCATCATATCCAATCACATCAAAAGGATGCGTTGCATATACCATTTCGAATATTTCGTCTTTCTTTTTCACCTTAATAACAAAATCTCCTTTTTCATTATTGGTTTCCAATTCTTCCGGACGACGAATATCACGCTCGCAGTAAGGAGAATGTTCTAATAATTGCCCAAACCAGTTACGGTAACGTTTTGGCGTATAAATAGGACGATGAGATTCTACTATAAACAAACGGTTATCTTCTGTATCGAAATCTATTTTATAAATCATACCGCGTGGAATAACTAAATAATCACCATACTTGAAATCAAGATTTCCAAGCATTGTTCTTAATTTCCCCGTTCCACGGTGAATAAAAATCACCTCATCAGAATCTGTATTTTTATAAAAATAATCTGTGGTTGATTTTTTTGGTGCAGCTAGTGCAATATGGCAGTCAGAATTTGTAAGCACAATTTTGCGGCTCTCTAAGAAGTCATCCGTTGGTTCTACTTGAAAACCACGAAGTCTGTAAGACTGAATATTGTTTGCTTTAGCAATTTTTGGTGCTACAGAATATTGTTTTCTTATTTCTTTAACCTGAGTAGGTCTGTTTTCATGGTACATATTGGTTGACATTCCGTCGAATCCAATTGTTCCAAACAATTGCTCATAATACAAATCACCGTTTTCTTTACGGAATTGTATATGACGCTTATAAGGTATTTTTCCTAATTTATGATAAAATGGCATTTCTTTTTAGTTTAAAATTTTAAATCTTAAAAGTTTGAAGTTACAAACCACAAACCATTGTTTTAAATCAAAAAAGACCTAATCTCATTCAGGATTTCTCTTGATGAGGAACTTTAAATGCGCTAACAAACCTTTAAAAATGGGTTTCATACATTACAAATATCGGAAAAATCTCTTACTTATTAAAACAAAAAGTCCCAAATCAAAATTTGGGACTTTTATTATATAATCGAATTTTATTGTTCTCCGTTATTTAGCTTACTGTTCTTTTTACTATATCCAAAATAAATAACTACACCAATAGCCATCCATGCAAAAAGACGAAGCCAGTTTGGCCATCCTAATCCATAAACCATAGCTAAACAAACTCCAACTCCTAAAATTGGAACCAAAGGAACTAAAGGTGTTTTAAATTCACGCTTCATATCAGGGTTTGTCTTTCTAAGTACAATAACAGAAATACATACCAAAATGAAAGCAAACAAAGTACCTATACTAGTCATATCACCCACTATATCTCCAGGAACAAAAGCTGCAAATAATCCAACGATTACGAAAATAATCATATTTGCCTTGTAAGGTGTTTTGTATTTAGGGTGTACTTCACTGAATACTTTAGGCAACAAACCATCGTTACCCATTGAGTAAAATACTCTTGACTGCCCTAAAAGCATTACTAAGATTACAGATGAGAAACCAGCTAAAATTGCCACAGTCACAAACTGACCTAACCATTCATAGCCAACCATATATTTTTGGATAGCATAAGCTACTGATGCTTCACCACCTTCACCTCTAAAATCCTCAACAGTTGCCACACCAGTTAATACGTGAGCAAATAAAATATATAATACTGTACATACTGCTAACGACCCTAGAATACCAATAGGCATATCTCTTTTTGGGTTTTTCGTTTCCTGTGCAGCAGTAGAAACTGCATCGAAACCAATGAAAGCAAAGAAAACTGTTCCTGCAGCACCTAATATTCCTGGAATACCTCCAAAGTGATGGTCTAATCCTGATTTATCTGTATAAATTGTTGATTTCGGAATATATTCTGCGTGATTTGCAGGGTTAATAAATTGCCAACCAAGTACAATGATCAATACAACAACTGCTACTTTTAAAACAACAATTATTCCATTCACAAATGCAGATTCTTGAGTTCCTTTAATTAACAGCAAACTTAAGGCTCCAACAATGAATAAAGCGGGTAAATTAATAATTCCACTTACTCCATCGGCAGATGTTTGGAAAGGCGAGTGACACCACTCATATGGAATTGGACTGACATGGAGGACGTTGACCAGTAAATTATTTAGATATTCACTCCAAGCAATACCTACAGTAGCTGCTCCGACTGCATATTCTAATATTAGATCCCAACCTATAATCCAAGCTAGGAATTCTCCCATTGTTGCATAAGTATATGTATATGCACTTCCCGCAATAGGAATTGAAGATGATAATTCAGCATAACATAATCCTGCGAGAGCACATCCAATAGCCGCAACGATAAAACCAATAGTTACAGAAGGCCCTGCACTGTTTGCAGCAGCAGCAGCAGTTCTAACAAACAAACCTGCTCCTATGATAGCTCCTATTCCCAAAGCTACTAAAGTCCAAGCCGTAAGAGTTCTTTTTAATCCTTTCTCCGAATCTGATGCTTCAGCAAGCAACAAGTCGATAGATTTTCTTTTCCAAATTGACATAAATTTTAATTTTGGTTTAGTGCTCCCAAAAATAGGCTTTTTTGAAAACAATTGCACATAAAAAAGAATTTTCTACTTTTTATTTAACAATTTCCTTTTTTAAAACCAAAATCCAATACTGAACCATGTATAATGCTTTTTTGTTTCAGGTGACCAACTGTGCTTAATTTCAACAGGACCAATAAAAGTTTCTAAACCATACCCAAAAGCATAACCAGTATAATCAGGTTTTGTAATCCACTCTTTGCTATCGAAAATTTTATCACCAATGTTTGAGAAGTTTGCTGTAAAATTTAAATGATTTTTTCTATAAAATTCGTAATCAGCTGTTGCACTTCCTTTTACATAACTATTTCCTGATAAAGCAAGATAATCATAGCCATAAAAAGGTTTGAAGTTACCAAATCTATGAAATCCATAACCTCCAAGATTAAAGTCGAAAATATTGTTTACGTTTTCACCCACAACAAATCCTCCTTCAGTTTGCAATTTAACTGAAACTTTTTTTAAGAAAGTTTGCACTATACCCATATCAGCTTTCAAAAGCGTGAATTTTTTAAAGTCATTGGCATAATTTGAAGAATACATATACATTTGGGCATCACCCATAAAATACCAACCTTTTTTAGGAAAAAATTTATTTGTAAAGGAATCAAATTTCATAAAGCCTACAGCTGAAACATAATTACTTCTGTCAATTCTTGGAACAATATTTTCAGTAGTTTTTGAATTTATTTCCATAAACTCATGTTTCAATCCTGCTCCTATAAGGAATTTTTGAAAAAAAATAGTTTGGACATAAGCTTGATTTGTTAGTTGGTGATAATCTATATCTATTTCATCCAACCTTAGTTGTGATTTTAGTTTTCCTCCTTTAAAATCATTTTTACTAATTCTTTTAAACTGATCAAAACTAGATTTCACTCCAAAACTCCAATGAAATCCGTTATCAATATAATAATCAATATTATATCGAATATTATCTCCAAGAATTATATCTGCAGATGCCACATCATTTTTAAACATTAAATTTTTCTTAGTAATGTTCAATAGGGCTGCTGATTTAAACAAATCATCATAATGTAAAGCTAATTTCAGATAAGTTCTAACAGGATTTTCACGAACATTAAGGATTAGGCTTTCCTGATCATTTCTCTTTTCTAACTTATAATTTATAGAACTAAAATTTTGCGTTGCATTAAGATTGTTCATACCACTACTAAGTTCTTCATAAGTAATTTTTTCGCCAGGTCTGAATCTCAATTTCCCTAACACATAAGATCTTGTATAGTTTTTTAGTCCATTTACGCCTATACCTCTTATATACAAACTATCTGTTTTAGCCCTATTCTCTCTTACTGTTTTGTAATTTGTTCCTAAGGCGGCTAATTTATCTTTAACCTTTTGGGCTGCCTCAACACCTTTTTTAATGATAGCCTCACCATCTTCAAAAGAAATCACTGAGTATCCTTCAATATTAGGCTTTATATAAACATCTGTCTCTGCGATTTTTTGCCTCATCCTTTCTACCATCTGGAAATTTGAAATTTGAACAAGAACACCTGCAGCGCCATTAATTTGGTTTATATTTTTTAGACCATCCTGAACATCAACACCAATAATAACATCAGCACCCATTTTTCTAACCTCTTCTACAGGATAATTATTAGTAACACCACCATCAATATAATAACTCCCATAAATTTCTACAGGAGAAAATAAAGACGGAAATGCTCCACTTGCAGTTATAGCCAAAGGCAATGATCCTTCTCTAAAAACAACTTCTTTTCCTGTTTCAACATTTGTAGCTATACACACAAAAGGAATTTTAAGTTTGTTAAAGTCGTTTTCGTGTCTGTATTTGTGTGTTAGTCGACTTAACAAATTATAGTTATAAAGTCCTTTCGATAAACCTTTAGGCACAGCAACTCTCATTTTTTGAAAAGGAAGTGTCACCACATATACTTCATCATTATATTTTTCGTAGAAAGTTTTATTTTTTCTAGGAATATTATCTTGAATTAATGCGTCTGTATTTACATCTCTAAAAATCGAATCTAATTCATCAGCCGTATAGCCCGCAGCATATAGACCTCCAATTATAGCCCCCATGCTGGTTCCTCCAATGTAATCGATTTTGATACCTGCTTTTTCAATTTCTTTAAGAGCGCCAATGTGTGCCAACCCTTTTGCACCGCCACCACTCAAAACCAAACCAATTTTAGGTTTTTTTTGTTCTTGAGAGAAGGCAGAAAAAATCAGGAAAAAAAATAAAATCAGCGTGAGAGATTTTTTCATTCTATTTTGATGAATTGTATTCCTTGTAAAATTCGATAATTTTTTTGGCTTTTGAAAGTCCAACGACATCAGAAATCTCATTTTCAGTCGCTTTTGACAATCTTTTAACAGATTTAAAATGTTTGATTAACGCAATCATTGTTTTTTCACCAATTCCAGGAATGGTTTCTATTGATGTTTGAATAGCAGCTTTACTTCGCTTATCTCTATGAAATGTAATCCCAAATCGGTGTGCTTCGTTGCGTAAATGCTGAATCGTTTTTAATGTTTCCGATTTTTTGTCTAAGTATAAAGGAACCGAATCGCCAGGATAGAAAATCTCTTCTAATCTTTTTGCAATACCAATAATTGCTATTTTTCCTCGAAGACCTAATTCATCTAAACTTTTTAGAGCCGAAGATAATTGCCCCTTTCCACCATCAATAATAATCAATTGAGGCAATGGCTCATTTTCGTCTAACAATCTTTTATATCTCCTATAAACAACTTCTTCCATCGAAGCAAAATCATTTGGCCCTTCGACAGTTTTTATATTAAAATGACGGTAATCTTTTTTACTTGGCTTTCCATCTTTAAACACCACACAAGCCGAAACTGGGTTTGTACCTTGAATATTCGAGTTGTCAAAACATTCTATATGACGAGGTTCGACAGACAATCGTAAGTCCTTTTGCATTTGTGCCATAATACGATTCGTATGTCTGTCTGGATCGACAATTTGAATTTGTTTTAATTGATCTAATCGGTAATACTTTGCATTTCGTTGAGACAGTTCTAAAATTTGTTTCTTATCTCCTAATTGAGGTACTGTGACTTTTATTTTCTCACCAAAATCAAGTTCGAAAGGAAGTATAATTTCTTTGGAATTTAGATGAAAACGTTCACGCAATTCAACCACTGCAAGTTCTAGCAATTCTTCGTCTGTTTCTTCTAATTTCTTTTTGAGTTCCAATGTATGTGAACGTACGATAGCTCCATATGATATCTGAAGAAAGTTAACATATGCCATACTTTCGTCTGATATAATCGAAAACACATCAACATTCGAAATTTTAGGATTCAGAATTGTAGATTTAGCCTGATAATTTTCAAGAACCTCAATTTTTTCTTTTATTTTTTGAGCCTCTTCAAACTTCATCTCCATTGCTAAATCGGTCATCAGTTTTTTAAACTCTTTCAAACTTTCTTTGAAATTTCCTTTTAGAATTTCACGAATCGCTTGCACTTGTTTTTCATAGTTTGTGATTGTTTCAAACCCTTCACAAGGCCCCTTACAATTTCCAATATGATATTCTAAACACACCTTAAACTTTCCGCTATCAATATTAGACTTACTTAAATCAAAATTACAAGTTCGTAAAGGATACAACTCTTTAACTAAATCCAAGATTGTATGCACTGTTTTAAAACTTGTATAGGGGCCAAAATATTCTGAACCGTCTTTTATCATTTTTCTGGTAGAAAAAATCCTAGGGAAACGTTCGTTTTTAATACAAATCCACGGATAGGTTTTATCGTCTCTTAAAAGAACATTATATCGTGGTTGCAATGTTTTAATCAAATTGTTTTCCAGCAAGAGCGCATCAGTCTCTGTAGGCACAACAATATGTTTAATACTTACAATCTTTTTCACCAAGACATTGGTTTTGGCATTATCATGCACTTTATTAAAATAAGAAGAAACTCTTTTTTTTAGATTTTTCGCCTTCCCAACATACAGAATTTTTCCGTCTTTATCATAATACTGATAAACTCCAGGATTGTCAGGTAAAGTTTGTATTTGAAGTTCTAATGAAGAAGGCATTTTTGATTGTGATTTGTTTTCAAATTTAACTCATTTTTCTTTTTACTTTTGCCTTATGAACAAAAAAGAACTGCGCACTAAATACAAGTCACTAAGACAACAGCTTACATTTGATGAAATCATGAATGAGAGCCTATTAATTGCAAATCATTGTATTGATTTACCAATTTGGAACAAAACCTATTTTCATCTTTTTTTACCAATTGAAAAACAAAAAGAGATTAATACCGAATTCATTCTTCAGATTTTAGCTGGCAGAGATAAAGAAATTGTGATTTCTAAATCAAATTTTGAAGATTTATCCATGACTCATTATTTATTGACTGACAATACAAAAATAAAAGTCAACACCTATGGAATACCAGAACCTGAAGACGGTATCGAAGTTCCTACAAGTAAAATTGATGTGGTTTTTGTGCCTCTTTTAGCCTATGACAAAAAAGGAAATCGTGTAGGATATGGCAAAGGCTTTTACGATATTTTTTTAAGTGACTGCAAACCCGAAACCATTAAGATTGGACTTTCATACTTTGATCCTGAAGATATTATAACTGATGTATTAGAAACAGATATAAAATTAGATTATTGTATAACTCCATTTGGAATAATAAAGTTTTAGTTTATATTCGCAAAACCTAAAACTTAACCTATGAGAAATTTACTTTACAAAAGAAGTTGTCATTTTGGAATTTTCCTTTTGATTATGACTATTTTCACGAGTTGTGTTCATGTACATCATCCGCACACAAGAAGAACCGTAGTGGTAAAAGAAAAAAGAATTCCGCCTGGACATGCTAAAAAAATGCATGGTGACAAAAGCGCCAGAAATCATGCTCCCGGACATAATAGATAATAAAAAAGACCTCATAATGAGGTCTTTTTTATATATTTTGAATAATTATGCTTTTGAACCAAATGCTTTTTTATTAAACACTATTAGAATCCCTACTCCTGTAGAAATAGCTACATCAGCAATATTAAAAATAGCATTAAAGAAAGTAAAATTTTTACCCCCTAAAACAGGAACCCAATTAGGCATAGGATAATCTTTTACAATTGGAAAATAAAACATATCAACCACTTTCCCATAGAACCATTGTCCATAAGGCTCTTTATTAAACAAAGTAGCTACTTCATATGAACTATCATTAAATATTCTACCATAAAAAACAGAATCTATAATATTTCCAAATGCACCTGCTAAGATTAATGAAATTGCAATAATTAGAAGATTTGAACCTTTTTTTCTAACCGAATCCCACAACCAGTACCCAATACCAAAAACGGCTAAAATACGGAACAGTGTTAACGAAATTTTTCCATAAGCACCAGGAATTTCAGCACCCCAAGCCATACCTTCGTTTTCGATAAACAAAATTTTAAACCAACTAAACACTTCAACCTCTTCATGAAGTACAAAGTGCGTTTTTACATATATTTTGGATATTTGGTCAACTAATAAAACCAAAAAAACGATTAGATAGGCTTTCTTTAAATTCATTATTTTTTCTTTGTAGGGCAAAAATAAACATTATTCCATAAAAAACGCCCCAAAAAGAGCGTTCACTATTTTAAATATGAAAATATTATTTTCCGCAATTATTGTCAAAAAGATCTACTAAATAAGTTAATCCATTTTTATTTAAATCATCTTTAGTAACCATTTGAACTAAATTTGGACAATCCTTTTCAAATACTTTAGCAAAATATTTTTTGAAATTTTGAAATCCATTCATATTAAAATTCAATCCTTTGGCTCCTCCATCCATTATAAAATAAGCATGACTATCTCCTTTCTTTTTAACATAAGAAGAACCATAACCTCCAGTTCCACTTCCAGGGCTATATGCCGCATAGGCATAATAAATAGTAATACCTCCTTCTTTAAGGACTCTTACCCATGACTTTTTATTATCCAAACTAAAATCATTTCTAGTAAATGGCTTAGGGTCAGCTAAATAAACAGTAGCATATCGCACTACTTGATTATCGTCATTTATGATTTCGAATTCTTTAACTTCATTAACATCTAACTTCTCATTTTTACCTCTCTCTTCTAGTCTAAATTTAATTTTGGAGTCATCAGGATATTCGGGCAATTCAACAAAACCCTTTTTTATTGAGTTATCATTCATGGTAACCGTTGCTTTATAAAATTTGGCAAAACTTACAAACGGTAACATTATAAAAAGGAAGAATATTGTTTTTTTCATAATTAATAAATTTAAAAAACGCTCCAAAAAGGAGCGTTCAGTACTTTAATAAAAGATTAACGTTGCAAGTTCTTTGCTTCGATACTCATAGTGGCATGAGGAACTAGTTTCAATCTTTCTTTATTTATAAGTTTACCGGTTACTTTGCAAATTCCGTACGTTTTATTCTCGATGCGAATTAATGCATTTTTCAAATCACGAATGAATTTTTCCTGACGAATTGCTAACTGTGAATTGGCTTCTTTAGACATAGTCTCACTTCCTTCTTCAAATGCTTTGAAAGTTGGCGATGTATCATCGGTACCATTATTCAAATCATTAAGGTAAGCACTCTTGATTAAGTCCAAATCATTTTTAGCTTTTTCTAATTTCTTTTGGATCAATTCTTTGAATTCTGCTAAATCAGCATCAGAATATCTTATTTGTTCTTCTACCATAATTTCCTTCTACTTTGAAATTAATATTTTAGTTCTTAGTTCATCAAACTCAATTTCCGTACCGTTATCGATACTTTCTGTGAAAACAAGTTCTTCTGTTAAGGTTTCTGATTTGATGTAATCTGAATTAGCTTCTATCGCTTGCTGAATTATACCATCCTTAAGCATGGTAACTTTAATTTTATCAGTTACTTCAAAACCAGAATCTTTACGAATATTTTGGATTCTGTTTACTAATTCCCTAGCGATACCTTCTTTTCTTAATTCATCGGAAATTGTTATATCCAATGCTACTGTTATACCGTTTGAATTAGCTACTAACCAACCCTCAATATCTTGTGAAGAAATTTCCACATCTTGAGTTGTTAAATTAACATTATTTCCTGAAATAACAATAGAAATCTCACCGTTACGCTCAATTTCTGCAATCTGTTCTTGAGAAAAAGACTGTATTTCTTTGGAAATCAGACCCATATCCTTTCCAAATTTTGGCCCTAAAGCTTTAAAATTTGGCTTAATTTGTTTAACTAGTATACCCGAAGCATCATCTAAAAGCTGCACTTCTTTGACGTTTACCTCAGCTTTAATTAGATCAGAAACCGCCTCAATTTCAGCACGTTGAACTTCGTCAAGTACAGGAATCATAACCTTTTGCAACGGTTGACGCACTTTTATCATCTCTTTTTTACGAAGAGATAAAACCAAAGATGAAACCGTTTGTGCCTTCAACATTTTACTTTCCAGCGATTTATCAACAAAATTTTCAACAAATTTTGGAAACTCCGCCAAGTGTACACTGCTATATTTTTCGGCACTTGTAGCCCCATTTAAGTCCTTATATAATCTATCCATAAAGAAAGGCGCTATAGGCGCTGATAATTTTACAACCGTCATCAAACATGTATAAAGCGTTTGATAAGCCGCAATTTTATCTGTTCCGTACTCACCTTTCCAGAATCTTCTTCTACACAAACGAACGTACCAGTTACTCAGGTTTTCCTGAACGAAATCAGAAATTGCACGAGCTGCTTTCGTTGGTTCGTAATCTGCATAGGCCTCGTCAACCAATTGAATTAATGTATGTAATTCAGACAAAATCCAACGGTCGATTTCTGGTCTTTCTGCCAAAGGCACTTCAGCTTCAGCATATTTAAATCCGTCAATGTTTGCATATAACGCAAAGAACGAATAGGTATTATATAAAGTACCGAAGAATTTACGACGTACTTCAGCAACTCCCTCAATATCAAACTTTAAGTTATCCCAAGGATTTGCATTAGCAATCATGTACCAACGTGTTGCATCAGGACCGTATTCTTTCAAGGTTTCAAAAGGATCTACAGCATTACCTAAACGTTTCGACATTTTTTGTCCGTTTTTGTCTAATACCAATCCGTTTGACACTACATTTTTATACGCTACTTGGTCGAAAACCAACGTTCCGATAGCATGCAATGTGTAGAACCATCCACGGGTTTGATCTACTCCTTCCGCAATGAAATCGGCAGGGAATGATTTATGACCATCGATTAAATCTTTGTTTTCAAAAGGATAATGCCATTGCGCATAAGGCATAGCTCCTGAATCAAACCAAACGTCAATTAAATCCGTTTCACGTTTCATAGGTTTCCCTGAAGGCGAAACTAAAACGATATTATCTACGATGTTTTTATGCAAATCAACTAAATCATAGTTAGATTCCTCCATGTTTCCAATCTGGAAACCTTTGTATGGATTTTCAGCCATGAAACCAGCCGCAATTGCTTTTTCAATTTCATTGTATAATTCCTCTACTGAACCTACGCAAAGTGTTTCTGTGCCTTCATCATTTCTCCATAACGGTAGTGGGATACCCCAATAACGTGAACGAGATAAGTTCCAGTCGTTAGCATTTTTCAACCAATTCCCGAAACGACCTTCACCAGTAGCTTTCGGCTTCCAGTTGATTGTTTCGTTTAAGTCAAACATTCTATCCTTGATCTCAGTCACTTTAATGAACCAAGAATCTAGTGGATAATATAAAATTGGTTTGTCAGTTCTCCAACAATGTGGGTAACTGTGCACATATTTTTCTACTTTGAAGGCTTTGTTTTGCTCTTTTAATAAAATCGCAATTTCTACATCAACCGATTTTTCAGGTGCTTCACCATCATTGTAGTATTCATTCTTTACATACTTACCTGCAAAATCACCTAATTGTGCAACGAATTTTCCTTGCAAATCAACTAGAGGAACCGGATTTCCGTTTTCATCCAATACCAACATTGGCGGCACTTCCGGAGCAGCTTCTTTGGCTACTTTAGCATCATCCGCACCAAATGTAGGTGCGGTATGTACGATACCAGTACCATCTTCTGTCGTTACGAAATCACCAGAAATTACTCTAAAAGCATTTTCTGGAGTTTGGTATGGCAATGCCCAAGGCAATAATTGTTCGTATTTTATTCCAACTAAATCAGCACCTTTGGCTTCTGTTAAAATGATATACGGTATTTTCTTATCTTCAGATTTATAATTTGCAAAATCTTCTTCCGATTCGGCAATAAAATATTTTCCACCAAATTGTTTTCCAACTAAAGGTTTAGCAAGAATTACATTAATTGGTTCGAAAGTATATTGATTAAAAGTTTTCACTAAAACGTAATCGATTTTAGGACCAACTGTTAATGCTGTATTCGATGGTAATGTCCAAGGTGTAGTCGTCCAAGCCAAGAAATGGATAGTTCCAAAACCTTGTAAGAAACTTGGCAATGTATTTTCAATAGCTTTGAACTGCGCAACGATAGTTGTATCTGTAATATCACGGTAAGAACCTGGCTGATTTACTTCATGCGAAGACAAGCCAGTACCAGCTTTAGGTGAATACGGCTGGATTGTATATCCTTTATAAAGCAAATCTTTATCATAGATTTGTTTTAACAACCACCAAACCGATTCCATGTATTTTGACTTGTAAGTAACATACGGATCTTCCATATCTACCCAATACCCCATTTTCTCAGTAAGGTCATTCCATACGTCAGTATAACGCATTACAGTACGCTTACATGCTTCGTTGTATTCTGTTACAGAAATTGTTTTTCCGATATCTTCTTTAGTGATTCCCAATTCTTTTTCGGTACCTAATTCAACAGGCAAACCGTGTGTATCCCAACCCGCTTTACGCTTTACTTGGAACCCTTTTTGAGTTTTATAACGACAAAAAATATCTTTAATCGCACGTGCCATCACGTGGTGAATACCCGGTAGTCCGTTTGCTGAAGGTGGCCCTTCAAAAAACACATACGGGGTAGCTCCTTCACGAGAAGTTACCGATTGCTCAAAGACATTGTTTTTTTTCCAAAAATCAAGTACTTCTGATGCCACTGTTGGCAAGTCAAGTCCTTTGTATTCGTTGAAATTCATATTATTAGAGTCGTTTTATAAAATCAATCCGCGAAAGTAGTGATTTATAAGGCAATAGCCAAAGAAAGAATGGTAAAAATTGGTTAAAAAACCATCGATTCTACAAAAGAATTTAACTTGTTATGAAAATACCTCTTTTAGCACTTCTAATGACTTTGGTTTTTTGAACGCATCTTAGTGAATTGCGTAGTAATACAGAAGGTTTTTAAGCAATAATTGTCTTTCAGAAGCGGTAAAAAGTTTTTGTTCAGAATCGAATTTGAGTTCCATTAATTTTTTAAGCAAAAGACTTTCGTTTTGAGCAATTGAATTCATTCCCTGATGAAGTGTGAAATTACCCTCAACAATATCAAAAAAATGCAAATCAACATCAGTATCATCAGGATAAAAACCTAGAAATTTAGTTACTTCAAGTAGTAAAATCAAATGAAAATTAGCAATTTCATCATGAGTATCTAGCCAAATTAAAGCAGTTTCAAGAAAAGTAAAAAGCGACTCGTTTTTTTCTTCTTCTTTTATAGCATGATGTAACACTTCAGAAAGAAAAATAACAATAGTGCTTTTGTAAATGTTTGTATTTATTGTCGAATAAAGTGTTGCAATTTTTACTTCTTTAAAATGTTCTAGAGAACCTTTGTTTTTATGATTTGCTTCGATTTCAAGAAGCGTTAACGGTTGAAAATAAGCAATTCGCTGTGATGATTTTTTAGTTGAAAAAGCGCTAGGCACAAAATAACTTTTCAAACCCTCTGATTGTGTGAAACATTTAACTATCAGAGATTTTTCTTGATATTTTAAAGCGCTTAAAACAATTGCTTTGGTTTTTACTAACATAAATCTAATTAATAGCCATTGGTTTTTCTTTAAATCTATCTAAAAATCTTTTTTCGACTAAATTCCAAGATAACACAGCCATAACAAAAGCAATTACAATTACCATAATCCCTATCAAATAAGGATTAAATTTATTGTAAAAATCAAAATGTCTTGTGATTTGGATTATTGGAAAATGACAAATATATAATCCATAAGTGAAGTCCCCATACTTTCCAAAGTTCTTAAAAATAGTTAATGAATAAGCTAACGAAATAACTATCACACCGAAAACCAAAGGGTAAATCAAAAACAAATCCAATTTTAAAAATCTATTAAAACACAAAAGCAAGACTGAAATAAGCAACAATTGGTACTTATATTTAAAAAATGCCTCAAAACTTAAATAGATAAGAATCCCTACAGAAAAATATGCCATACTACCTGGCAATTGCTTTGCCAATTCGGGTTTGTTAAAGTTATAAATCAAGAGATAACTATAGATTATTGAAAGTAAATAAACAGCTGTAAGAACCAAAAAAGGTTTTTTTATTTTCTTAATCATAAAAAACAATAAGGGAAGAATTATGTAAAATCCTTCTTCAATTTTAATTGTCCACAAAGCTCCATTTACTGTACACATTAAACCATTTTCAAATACTCCAGGCAAACAAGGATGCATAAAGTTTAAAAATATTGAATTCCATAAAAAATACAACCAAGTGCTTTTATTTAGAAAATATTGTACAAAAGACAAATCACTAAAAAGAAATAATAAAAAAGTAGACAAAGCTATAACCACCAGATAAGCGGGTAAAATCCTTTTAACTCTTTTGATAAAATAGCTTTTTATAGAGCTAGAATTGCAGTAACTTTTTGCTACCAAGAATCCGCTTATAACAAAAAAACCATCGATAGAAATTTTAGTGTTTGAAAACCACAATAAATCTTGCAGACTGCTATTTTGAGAAAGCTCTGCTAAGTGTCCAAGCAAAACATTGAAAGCAAATAAAAATCTAAGAAAATCAAAGCTGTTGATGTTTATTGTTTTATCCGAAATCATCAAAATTACAACTATCGAATTATCATTACTTTTTTGACTTTAGTTTTTTCTCCTTCTTCTGCAGAAATTAAAACCATATAAACACCTGAAGCTACTTTTTTACCTCCAAAGTTTTTAGTGTCCCACAATACTGTTCCTCCCTGAGAAATTGCCTCATAAACCAGATTTCCTTCAATATCAGTAATTTTTACATTAGCTTTATCTATTAAGCCAGAAACAGCAACATTTCCATTAAATTCAGGTCGAACTGGGTTAGGAAATACAACAACATTCTCAAGATCATTTGTTCCTTCAGTAGCTGTACCTCTATATGAAATCATTCCGCCATCGGTAGCAATAAAAACCTCGCCCGTTGTCTCGTTAATCTCAATATCTGTAATTGTATTATTTGGAAGAGGTGAATTTTCTTTAGTAAAAATATTAAATGTTTTTTGTCCATCATCAGATATATAAAATACACCAGCACCAGCAGTTCCTATCCATTTATCATTAGCACCATCAACTACTATATCTGTTATAAATTGATTGTATAATAATTCTTGAGCTAAACCATCTTCTAAAATTATTATCGAATTTGAAGTCAATTTGTCTTGGCTCAAAAAAGAATCAACGCTAGACATCACACGAAGTCCTTTTGCAGTTCCTATCCAAAGTTTATTTTTTTTGTCAATTGCAACGGCTCTGGCATCATTTGTAGGTAAATTTCCTGAGTCACTACCTTCAAGCAATCTTATACATCTATTATTGAAAACTTCGTTAAAACCAACTAGCCCACCAACATTTGTACAAATCCATTTGGTCCCATTTTTATCTATAGCAATTCTTCCATAACTAATAAATAGTGGAGCTTGAAAAACTGGCAAATTATATCCTTGCCATTGACCGTTTGCTCTCAAAACATGTAATCCATTCATTACTAATGAATTTGTCATCCATAAATTACCACTTTTATCAAAAGCTAATCCATTAACCCTTATATCATCGGGAACTTGTCCTGCAATTGTCTGCAAACTACTATTAGAGACATTATAAATTGTTGAAGGAAGATTATTTTCAAAAGTTAAAAGCCCTGAGTAATTAGAACTAAAAAAAACTTTTTTCTCATCATTAGGATGTGTTTCAATTCTAACAATTGATTTTGCATTAAACAAATCCGAATACAATGTTGACTCCCAACCTGTTTTTGAATCATATCTACTAACATTATATGAATCTAAAGGATATGGATTATAGGAACCTGAGTAATCTCCGTAGACAGCCCAAATTC
>CBFHBH010000003.1:0-18736 GCA_965653735.1 uncultured Flavobacterium sp.
AAAATACGGAAGATCTAATAAAAATAAATATAGAGCAGTGGTGTATTATTTACTTGCCCAGCACTTTAAAAAAGAAAGTGTTTATAATTAAAATGATCTAAGTAGAAGTATAACCTCGAATTTTCGGGGTTTTTTTATTCATTTAAGTTTGTACCTTTGTCCCTTTATTGAAAGAAAATGATTGATATAGGAAGATTTAATATTCTTAAAATAGCGCGTACAACAAAAGTAGGTTTATATTTAACAGATGGTGAGAACGATGTTTTATTGCCAAATAAGTATGTGCCAAAAGAATATGAGATAGATCAGGAACTTGAAGTTTTTGTTTATTTAGATCACGAAGAAAGACCAGTTGCTACAACATTAGAACCATATATCTTTTTAAATGAATTTTCTTTATTGAGAGTAAATTATACCAATCAATTTGGTGCTTTTATGGATTGGGGAATGGAAAAAGATTTATTCGTTCCATTTAAAGAGCAAGCAAGACCAATGGAGCAAGGAAAACGCTATTTGGTTTATATGTACATTGATGAAAAGACTAAAAGATTAGTTGCATCTAGTAAAACCAATCAGTTTTTAGACAATAAAGATATCACTGTTGAAGTAGGAGAAGAGGTTGATTTAATAGTTTCTCACATTACTGAAGTCGGTATTAATGTAATCATAAACGAAAAGCACAAAGGACTTTTATATAAAAATGAAGTATATGACGATTTACGAACAGGTGATCGTATCATTGGTTATATCAAAAACATTAGACCTGATGGTAAAATAGATGTTTCGGCAACTAAATTAGGTTTTGACAAAGTAGAGCCAAGTGCTCAATATATTTTAGATGAACTTAAAGCGAGTAGAGGTTTTTTACGTTTAAATGATGATTCTCATCCAGAAGATATCAAAACGGTGCTTAAAATGAGTAAAAAAACATTCAAAAAAGCGATAGGAACACTGTACAAGCAAAAGCTTATCGATATTAAAGAAGACGGGATTTATTTATTATAATTTGCAAAATAAATAAAAATACTAATTCATAATATCGCTTAGAATATATTGAAAAGCAATCCTAAAAAACTTATAATTACAATTAGTACTAAAATTACAATTGTTTTAAAATAAGAAAAAGATTGAAAATATGGGTTTTTTAAATCATCATCTTTAAAATCGTCTTTTTTGTATCTTGAGTATTGAAAATACAATAATGCCGATGAAATGATAAAAAATGAAAGTGATCCAACTAGGTTTTGATTTAAACTCATTTTTTAAATGGAATTATATCTGCAAATATAATCACAAATTTTATCTATTATAATTGTTTTTATACATACAAAAAATGCCAACCTTTTCCAGTTGGCATTTCTCTCAAATTACTCCAAGTTTATACTTTTGAAGTAACCGATAACATACGTAAAGCGATAATAACATCTTTACTAATCAAAAAATTAAATAAACTTTTTCTGGAATAATTCCTTTCACTAAAGGTAATCGTTAACATTGACCTTTTTCTTATTCCAATTTTTTCTTTGTTTTTGTCTTAAAAACAACTCGGGGGGATTGTCTAGTACAAAATCAATATTCGCTTTATAAACTGTGGTTTATTAATAATTTTAAGGACTGAAGTCTTAATTATGGTTTACTAATCGAATCCTTTGGTTCAACCATAGTTGCTACTGTATCAATTTGAGTACTATCTACAACCTCTTGTGTTATTTCCTCAGTGGGCATTTGTTCTTGAGTAGTTTCTTCTACTTTTTTGTTACAACTTGTAAGCAATGCACCAAATGTAAGAGCGACAATTAAAACAGATTTTTTCAATAATTTTGTTTTAAATTAATAAATCAGTGAACATATAAAACCAACTATAATTTGTTGATTTTCAGTTGTATAAAAATAAAAAATTTTAAAACACAATACTAATAAGTAACACTTTTTTTTTTGATTTTAACACTTTGGTGATAACTTGTAAGATTTCTTTTTATAAGACTATTTTAGTTTAGTTTAAATAATTTAATTTTACCATGAAATTGAATTAAAGTTGAATTTGCGTTAGGGATTGTAGCGAAGTGCCTTGTACTGCGAAAAGCCCGACCACGACAAAGGCGTGGAAACGCCCAAATAATATAAAAAATGAGTAAAATAGAGTGGAAAACCGCCCGTGAATTTGAAGATATTACCTATAAAAAATGTAATGGTGTTGCTAGAATTGCGTTTAACAGACCTGATGTAAGAAATGCTTTTAGACCTAAAACAACTGCCGAATTATTAGTTGCGTTTCATGATGCTCAGGAAGATACTTCTATTGGAGTGGTATTGCTTTCTGCAGAAGGACCTTCGAGTAAAGATGGTGTTTGGTCGTTTTGCAGTGGAGGAGATCAAAAAGCGAGAGGCCATCAAGGCTATGTAGGCGATGATGGTTACCACCGATTAAATATTTTAGAAGTACAAAGACTAATTCGCTTTATGCCAAAAGCAGTAATTTGTGTAGTGCCAGGATGGGCAGTTGGTGGAGGTCATTCTCTTCATGTGGTTTGTGATATGACATTGGCTAGTAAAGAACATGCTATTTTTAAACAGACTGATGCTGATGTAACTAGCTTTGATGGTGGTTATGGTTCTGCTTATTTAGCTAAAATGGTAGGACAAAAGAAAGCTCGTGAGATATTCTTTTTAGGAAGAAATTATTCGGCTCAAGAAGCTTTCGAAATGGGGATGGTAAATGCTGTAATTCCTCATGCTGAGCTAGAAGATACTGCTTATGAATGGGCACAAGAAGTTTTAGCAAAATCGCCAACGTCTATTAAAATGCTAAAATTTGCAATGAACTTGACAGACGACGGTATGGTTGGTCAACAAGTTTTTGCTGGTGAAGCAACGCGTTTAGCCTATATGACAGAAGAAGCAAAAGAAGGTAGAGATGCTTTCCTTGAAAAAAGAAAGCCTAACTTCGAGAAAAAATGGTTACCATAATATTTTAGATTTCAGACATTAGATTTCAGATTTATTTTGAAATTACTGATCCTAAACTCTAAATTATAAACTCTAAAATTAAAATGAAACACTGGATTGAAGCTGCTCGATTACGAACATTACCATTATCGGTTTCAGGAATATTAGTAGGTAGTTTATATGCCTTAGCTAATCCTACAAACGAAATTTTAACACCAACTCAAGTTTTTAACTGGAAGATTTTTGGTCTTTCGATATTTACAACAATTGGATTGCAGGTTTTGTCAAACTTTGCTAACGATTATGGTGATGGTGTAAAAGGGACAGATAATGAAGAAAGAGTTGGCCCGCAAAGAGCAATACAAAGTGGAGTGATATCTCCAGCTGCTATGAAAAAAGCAATGTATTTTACAGCATTGTTAACGTTTCTTTCGGCAGTTCTTTTAATTTATGTTTCGTTTCATGACAAGTATTTGTTGTATTCTTTATTCTTTTTGATTTTAGGAGTAGCAGCCATAGTATCAGCAATACGTTATACAGTAGGTAATTCGGCCTACGGTTACAAAGGATTTGGCGACGTTTTTGTTTTTATATTTTTTGGCCTTGTGAGTACCTTGGGTGTTAACTTTTTATACTCTAAACAATTCGATTGGCAATTGGTGTTACCAGCTGCTGCAATTGGAATGTTGAGTACAGGAGTTTTAAACCTTAATAACATGCGTGATGAAATTTCAGATAAAAAAGCTGGAAAAAATACTTTGGTAGTAAAAATGGGCGGCGAAAAAGCCAAATTCTATCATTACTTTCTTGTTGGAGGAGCCATGTTATTGGTTCTTGTTTTTGCTGTAATCTATAACGGAATAGGTTTTAGATGGGATCAATATGCTTTCTTAGTGGCGTACTTTCCATTATTCAGTCATTTAAAAACCGTGTATTACTGCGAAGATAACCGTAGACTTGATCCACAACTTAAAAAATTGGCAATAAGCACATTTTTATTGTCTATAATATTAGCAATGGTTTTAATTTTCTAAAAGCTAAAAATTATGAAAATCACATTTTACGGCCATGCTTGTATTGGTATAGAAGTATCAGGAAAACATATTTTAGTTGATCCTTTTATCTCAGGAAACCCCAAAGCATCTCATATCAATATTGAAGAATTAAAGGCAGACTATATATTAGTTACTCATGCGCACAATGATCACGTGCTTGATGTAGAGACAATTGGAAAAAGAACGAATGCTGTTGTGGTTTCTAATTATGAAATTGCAATGCATTATGCTGCAAAGGGTCTTAAATATCACCCAATGAATCATGGAGGGAGCTGGGATTTTGGCACGAGCCAACAAGGCGAACTGGCGAAGCATTTCGGAAATGTAAAATATGTAAACGCAATTCACACAAGTTCTTTTGCAGATGGTTCTTATGGAGGTAATCCTGGAGGATTTGTGATTGAAGGAGAACACAAAAACATTTACATAGCTGGAGATACTGCGTTAACTTTCGATATGAAGCTTATTCCTATGCGAACTAAACTTGATTTAGCAATCTTGCCAATAGGAGACAATTTCACCATGGATGTTGATGATGCTATAGTAGCTTCAGATTTCTTGGATTGTGATAAAGTGCTTGGTTACCATTATGACACTTTTGGTTTCATCGAAATCAATCATGAAGAAGCAATCAAAAAGTTTTTCGATGTAGGTAAAGATCTTATGTTACTTGAAATAGGTCAAAGTATTGATTTATAGGAGCTGTTTCCTCTCGTCCTAGAGACGAGATCACTGTATCTTTTTTGCAGACTTCGAGAACCTCAATCTACAAAAAAAGATGCCGTTTCCATCGGGGCTAATAAATTATTGTAAACTGGCATTCAAATTGCTGGTAAATACCAAAAACAAAACAATGAAATTTAAATTATTTTCAACTTTTATACTTTTTTCAATTAGTGCTGCTCAATCACAAGATGTTAATGGATACTGGGACAATCAACGAATAACCAATAAAGAAATAAAACTTTCGGCAGGAGATAAAATCGTTATCAAATCGGAAGATTTTCCTGTTGGAACTACAGAGTTTGTATATCGAATCACACTTTTAGACGAAAATCAAAAAATGGTTAGCGATTTGGCCTCGGTACTAAAAGCAATTCCAGATCCTTATTTTATTGGCAAAGGAACAGGGGGAGCATTGTCATTGGCTTCATCTATTTCAGGTTCAGATAAATGCACGTATGCAGTTTTTACCGATGAGTTTAAAGCAAACGAATTTTCTAAAAATGCTGATTTTAAAACAGCTTGTTTGTATCAACCCAATCCAGTAAGTAAAGATGTCAAGGTTGTTTCTGCTAAATCGACATGTATAAAAGAAGAAACTAAAAACATTTGGTTTGCATTCGAAAACAAAAACTGGCTTATGAACGAAAAAATCGTTCTTGAAATAGTGCCATGGGTAGATAATGTAGCAAGTCGTGGATGGTCGCAAAAGAATAAGCAAGTTGTGGTTGATAAAATTGCAAGTTTCAATGTTTTTGCCAATGTAAGAAAAGATATTGCAAATGCGGTTATTTACAGAAGCCTTGATAGAGTAATGGAAAAATATAGGTTCCAAGATTTTAATAGATTAAATACAACAGAACAAAATGTTTTTTTAGAAAAAAGCATTGAAGATACTTTTACCTCCGAAGGATATAAAGGCCTTTATAGTGAATTCATGAGATTTAAAGCATATCAAATAGCATTTAAAGACAATAAAATAGATGATGCCATTGTTTTTTTGAACAATCGAATTACAAAGACTCAAAGCACTGATGTTAAGGATTTTAATTTGTTAGGTGAATTGTACATTCAGTCAAATCAATTTGATAAAGCATTAAAAACACTTAAAACAGCAGAAAATTCAGATTCTAGTGAATTGAAAGTTCAAATGAATTTGGCTCACGTTTACATGTTTATGGATGAGGTTTCTAAAGCCAAGGAAATTCATAAAAAATACATGAACCAAAATGTTTCCGCAAAACAAACATGGAAAAACAAGGCTATAAATGATTTAGATAGATTCAAAAAAATGAACCTTCCTCAAGACAATATTCAAAAGATTTGGAGACTTTATAACTAGGTTTTAAATGAAAGCTTCCTATAAAAAGTATATTCTAGATTTTAAGCGACCTTCAGGGACTTCGAGAGGTGTTTTAAATCAAAAAGAAACCTGGTTTCTGATAATCGAAGATCATGGTAAGTATGGAATAGGTGAGTGCGGAATTTTAAGAGGATTATCTGCCGATGACAGACCTGATTATGAAGAAAAACTTCAATGGGTTTGTGAAAACATTAGTTTAGGTAAAGATTTACTTTGGGAAGCATTACTAGAATTCCCGTCTATTCAGTTTGGAGTAGAAATGGCTTTTTTGTCATTACAAAGTAATAATCCTTTTGTTTTGTTTCCTTCGCAATTAACTTCTGGTGAAAGATCAATTCCTATTAACGGACTCATTTGGATGGGAGAACATCAATTCATGAAGGATCAAATTGAAGAGAAGCTTAGTCAAAACTTCACTTGTATTAAACTTAAAATTGGAGCCATAGATTTTGAAAAAGAATTGGAACTTTTAAAATTTATCCGACAAAATTTTTCTTCAAATCAAATAGAAATACGAGTTGATGCTAATGGCGCTTTCAAACCAGAAGAAGCGATGCAAAAACTAAATTTACTTTCTAAATTAGATATTCATAGTATTGAACAGCCTATAGCTAAGAGTCAAATTCAGGAAATGGCTCAGTTATGTAAAACGACAAAATTACCGATTGCACTTGATGAGGAGTTGATTGGAGTTTTTACTTTCGAAGAAAAAGAAAATCTATTAAAGGAAATAAATCCTCAATATATCATTTTGAAACCAAGTTTTATTGGAGGGGTAAAAGGAACTGATGAGTGGATAACTTTGGCTGAAAAATATAATATTGGCTGGTGGATAACTTCTGCCTTAGAATCTAATATAGGACTAAATGCTATTGCACAATATACTTTTACTAAGCAAAGCAAAATGCCTCAGGGACTAGGAACTGGTTCTCTTTTTACTAATAATTTTGATTCTCCTCTTGAAATTCAGGATGGTAATTTAAGATACTCACAAATAAAATCTTGGAATATAGATTTAGCTAAATTTTTAAAAAAATAAACCACACATTTAATATGTATAGCTTTGAATTGTGTTTTTTAGAGAATTATTCTTTTCCAGCATTTAAACCATCTTGCCAATCTTTAAGTTCTTGCCATTTTCCTTGATAAGCCAATAGCGCTTGCTTTGCCCAAGTTGAAGGATTATGAATGATATATCTTTCTCCAGCTTCAATTAGTATTTCTTTTGATTTTTCAACAGTAGTTTCAGATAAAGCTTTCCAAGTTTTTATTCCTGCTTCATGATAAAGTTCCTCAATTTTAGGGCCAATTCCTTCAACAATTTTCAAATCATTTTCTGTGATTTTCTTTCCGTAGACCGAAGCAGCTAACTCTGCATTAAAAGGAATAATAAATTCAGGAGTGCTCATAAATGAATGACCTATATGTTTTGCTTTAAGGCTTTCAATTTCAGCTTGCAACTCAATATTTTTTGAATTGCATTTATTAAGTTCAGTTTGTAAATCATTTGTTTTGTCTCCAACACCTTCTTTGTGTGCCAAATACAATTGATAGTTTAGTTTTTCAATTTCATCTTCTGAAGTCTTAAGCTTCGATTTCAAATTGAGAGTATTGCCTTCGGCGGTCATTTTTCCTAATAAATAACCTAAAAGAGCACTAATAAGGCCAACTAAAATGGGTATTAAAAAGCAAGGTATGCACATGATATTTTTATTTTAATGTTATAACAGTTCTTCTGTTTTTTCCTTTTCCTTCTGGTGTTAGATTATCTGCAATTGGTTCGTCAGGCCCTTTAGATGAAGTTTCTATTTTAGATTCCAACATACCATTTTTAATTAAATAGTTTTTGGCGAAATTGGCTCTCTCTAACCCAAGATTTATATTTACTAATCTGTTACCACTATTGTCTGTATGTCCCACACAGCTTATTTTAGAATTAGGGACATTATCGATATATTTTGCAATTTCTGCTATACTTTCTCTTTCAGCATCGGTTAATGAAATTTCTGTTTGGTTTGAATCAAAAAAAAGAATTAACGGTGTTGATGTATATTTTTCTTTAATGCTATTCCAGTTCTCAGCCTTAGCAAGTGCTTGTGTTTTATTAATTACAAAATTAATAGGGCCTAAAACTTTATCTTCAACGATTTGTAAATCATCTTTAATTTCTCCGTTAATTTCAAATCGGTTAGAAGGTATTCCTTTTGAAACAAAATAATTTTTAATGTCATTTGCCCTAGCAAATCCTAGATTTGGGAATGCTGAAGTATTTTTTTCAGAATTTGACGCATAACCTGTAATAAGTAGTTTAGCTTCTTTGTTGGTTGAAAAATAGTTTTTTAATTTTTCTATTCCAACGTTTAAACATTCATCTACAGGTGTTGTATGATTGAATTCACTGTTGTTAAAATTAAAGTTTTTCTCACAAGAATAATTGATGTTTTCATCTGAGAATTGAAACTTATTATTTATGATTTCTTCTGAATTTGGTGAAGTAATTTTATTTTCTATTTGTGTTGGTTTATTGCACTTTTGACAGCAAAAGTGAGGATATAAAAAACATCCAATAACTATTGTTGCTATAATGCCTAATAAGTAAAGGTTTGTTTTAGACATAGTTATGTTTTTTTTTATGTTAATTCAAATTTAAGAAATTATATGCATAAACCATTTGTTTTTAATATATTCGCAAAAAAATTCCAAAAACCATATAAAATGAAAAAGAATTACATTCTGTCATTTGCTTTATTTTCATTGTTCAGTTTAAATATTACTGCTCAAGAAAATTCATCTTATAATGATGATAATGCAATCCAAAAAACGATTTCTTTTAGTGATTCTTCGTTGACCAAAGAAGAGGCTATAAATGATTTTTTTAAATCTTACAAACTTAATAATGAAAATACTTATAAGTTAATAAGAGCAACTAATGATGTAGCTGGTTATACACACGAAAGATACCAACAGTATTATAAAGGTATTAAAGTTGAGTATGGAGTTTTTATAGTTCATTCTAAGGATGGGGTTGTAATGTCTATCAACGGAGAGTTGTATAATGCTTCTAATGTTGATGTTAATCCTAGAATAGCTGCAAATCAATGCTTTGATTTAGCTTTGGCAAATCGTCCGGCACAAAAATATTTATGGGACGATGTTCAACAAGCTCAAGTAATGAATTATCAAAAACCAGCAGGAGAGCTTGTTATTTATTCAAATATTATTTCTGGTAAAGTTGTATTGGCTTACAAATACGACATTTATGCAGTTTCGCCTATTTCACGAGATGAAGTTTATGTAGACGCTACAAATGGAGAAATTCTTTTTAGAAATGCAATAATAAAACATGCCAACAAATTAGCTACACCAGGAGAAATAGCGGAAATGAATTCAAAAGTTGAAGCATTAGCTACTGGAAGTGCTACAACAAGATATAGTGGAGTGAGAAATATTGAAACTTCACTTGATTCAGGCCTTGCAAAGTATGTATTGTCAGATGTTACAAGAGGTAATGGTATTGTTACTTATAATTCTGGAAGAACCAATACTTATCCTTCGACTCATTTTCAAGATGATAATAATATATGGAGCGAGTATGCAAATACAAATAAAGATGATGCAGCTTTAGATGCACATTGGGGAGCTGAAATGACTTACGATTTTTGGAAGAATATTTTTAACAGAAATGGCTTTGATGGAAATAATACACAACTAAGAAGTTATGTTCATTATGATGATAATCCATCGACAACTGCAGGTTATTTCAATGCTTTTTGGAATGGTAGTGTAATGACTTATGGAGATGGTTCTTCTAATCCCTTAACAGCAATTGATATTTGTGGACATGAAATTGGGCATGCAGTATGTGAATATACGGCAAACTTAGTGTATGCGAACCAATCTGGAGCCATGAATGAAGGATTTTCAGACATCTGGGGAGCCTGTATCGAACAATATGGTGAAAATGGAAATTTAAATGCAGCTGCAGATACTGCTTCGCCAGGAACATCGCAAATTTGGAAAGTTGGAGAGAATGTTTCTTCGGGAGGTATGCGTTCAATGAGTTACCCTAACACTAAAAGTAATCCTGATACTTTTAAAGGAACTTATTATACAACAACAGCTAATGATGGTAATTGTACTCCATCAAATGCAAATGATCAATGTGGAGTTCATAATAATAGTGGAGTTTTAAACCATTGGTTTTATATTTTAACTGCAGGAAAAGCAGGTACAAATAATGCTACAGTTACTTTTGGAGGACCGGATACTTATAATGTTACTGGAATTGGTATGACAAAATCTTCTCAGATTGCATACTATGCAGAAAGAGATTATTTAACACCAAACTCAACATTCACTGATGCTAGAAATGCTACAATAGCAGTAGCAAACACATTATATTGTGCAAGTAGTCCTGAAGTTATTGCTGTTACAAATGCTTGGTTTGCTGTAAATGTTGGTAATGCTTATGTTGGTTATACTAATGATGTGACAATTAAGTCTATAGTTGGACAAACTAATGTTGCATGTGGTTCATCTTATAGTCCTTCAATAGTTCTAGAGAATGCAGGGTCAGCAAATATTACTTCAATTACTGTGACTTATAACATTAATGGAGGTTCAAATACAACAACGACTTGGACTGGAAATTTAGCAAATTGTTCGAGCTTCTCTTTGCCTATTCCAGTAAGCGGTTTAGCAAATGGGACTAATGTTTTAAATGTTACTGCTACTGTTTCAGGAGATGGTAATGCTTTAAATGGTACAAAATCAGCTTTAATTTTGGTTAATACAAATGGTGTTGTAAATACAGTAAAAGCATTTGAATCAAATAATGATGCTTTAGTTTCTGTAGATAAAAATGGAAGAACTTCAACAGTTTGGGAAAGAGGGAGTATTTCTAAAACGTTGTTAAGTAATGCAGTTGCAGGTTCACAAGTATATGCTACAAAATTAAGCGGAAATTATCCTGATAAAACCACTTCATACTTAGTGTCTCAATGTTATAATTTGTCAAATGTTGTTAACCCAACGGTGAATTTTGACATGGCATTTGATTTAGAATCAAATTGGGATATTATTTACTTTGAATATTCTACTGATTCAGGTGCAACTTGGAACGTATTAGGTACTTCTGCAGATGCAAATTGGTATAATAGCTCAAGAACACCAAACGGTACAGATTGTTTTAATTGTATAGGAAAACAATGGACAGGTGATTACGCAACTGCTCCAACTGGAGGTACAGGAGTTAATGGTAATAAACGTAATTATTCACATAGTTTAACTTCTTTAGGTTCACCTTCAAACGTTATGTTTAGATTTGTTTTTATTTCAGATGATTCAGTTAATCAAGAAGGTGTTTTTATTGACAACTTTGTTGTTCAGGGAACTTTATCTAGAGGTGAAAATAGTTTTGAGCAATTTGCAGTTTATCCAAATCCTTCAAAAGGTAAATTTAATGTGATTCTTTCTACTTCAGAAGAAGTTAAAGTAGAAGTTTTTGATATTAGAGGACGTTCTGTTTATAATAAGACTCACAAATCAGAAGGAGAAATTTTTAACAAGGAAATAGATTTAAATACAATTTCTTCGGGTGTTTATATTTTAAATATAGAAAGTGCTGGTAAAAAAGAAGCGAGAAGAATTATTATTGAATAATTTTAATCTTATAATAAATAAAAGTCCCGTTTTAAGCGGGACTTTTTATTTATATAATAATAGTATAAATAAGTTTTTTAAACTTTGTTTATCTAGTATTTTGTAAAATATTAGTTTTTAAATTATTAAGGAAGAATGTTTTTTAACTTTCTTTTAAACTCTAGTTAGTATCAATTTTGTAAGAATAGATTAAGTGTGTAATGGGTTTAAATTTTAGTTTTTCAATGTTCTTTTAAATATTTTACCGTTGTATTAATTTTAATCATGGATTTTAACATAGAAAATTTGAATATAAAAGCCAAGCTTACTGTTAAGAAGTTTGGCTTTTATATTTTTTAAAGAATTTCTTATTCTTTGATAATCTTTATTGTTTTGGCCTTGTTTTCAGATTTTACTGTAACAAAATAAGTTCCTGATGTAAGTGAAGATAAATCAATTTCAGATTCATTAATTTGAAATGATTTTGTCATTACCTGCTGACCTAAAAAGTTGTAAACCGTTACCCCAGTAATCTTATGTTCATTTGAAAAATTTAAGATATTTTTTACTGGATTTGGATAAACTTTTAAACCACTTAATTCGAAATCAGAATTGCTTAAATTTGTTTGTACGCTGACAACATTTTTTAAAGTTGGTCCCCATGTACCTGTATTATCTTTTATGCGAATATTGAAAACATGCAGTCCAATGGGAGGTAATGTGATTCCTGTTTTTGAGAGTTGTTCAAACGCACTGTCAAAGTTGCCATCTGTTGCTAAAATTGGCGTTCCATTTCCTTCTCCTGGATCTGTGTCCCAAAAATATTCGGCAGCTAAAATACTCATGATTGATGATGTAGCTGCTGGATTAATCTGAATAACGTTAACAAAGACTGGACCCCACATCCCTGAGTTGTCTTTAATACGAATACAGAATTTATGTAATCCTGATCCGGGTAACGAAATTCCTGTTTGTATTAATTGTTCAAAAGCACTATTGAAATTGCCATCAGCTGCAGCAATTGCTATACCATTTCCTGTACCTGGATCGTTATCCCAAAAATATTCTGCTTGACTGATAGAGGTTTGTCCGCTGCACAGGCTTATCGCTAACAAAGTGATTAAGCTGTAAATGTATTTTTTCATCTGTTGGTAATATTTAGAAATTATTTAGAAAAACCTGAGCCTGAAATATTTAAAGTGTTTCCGCTGGTTATAATTCTTGGTGTTACTAAATAATTTATCTGTGCTTTGTTACCACTGTCTGTAGGCCAGTAATTTGCCCAACTGTTTGAACCGCCATAATGTCCAGCATCATTTCTTGTCAAGTCTAAATCAGTATAACTTACTGCAGGGTTTCCAGCATTTACATTGGCCCCAGTAACTGTGTAAGTTGTATTGTTGAAGTTCATATTTGCTGCTCCGGTATTGTTGCTTTGCGAAATTGTTCCTTCCGTTACAAACGCATTTGTAGATACGTTATAGGTAGCTGTTACGGTCGCAACACTATTAATGTTTTGGATACAAGCATTGGTTTGTGCCACAACAAAAGAAATCGCATTATTCATGATTGAAATGTTTCCGCCAGTGCCCGGATCCCCATTTATGCTGATATAAATAGGTGCTATGTCTCCACCATTAGGTTCATAAATAGTGTTATTTACGATTTCGTTAGTACCACTTGTTTTGGTATTATAAATTCCAAAACCACTTGTAAAGTTATTATAGAATTTAAAATTATAGCTGGTTTGTTGGCTTCCAATTGTAGAAGTGGTTGCATTCCCTATAATTTCAATATCGTTGGTTGCAAGAGAATTATCTGAAGATGTGTTGTAAGCCATTATTCTTTGTGCGCTGTTACCAGTCATTCTTCCGTGTGAAAAAAACACGAAGCCGCTAACAGTACATCCAGACATGTTTGTGGTAGTGTTTGCTGGTGTTGTATCAACATTATTCAAATAGCAGTTGAATAAATTGATAGTTGTCCTTCCTCCAGTTGTTGCTCCAGTTGCAACAATGTTGTAGATGGTAAAATTTCCAGAACTTAAGTTGCTTATTGTGACAACTCTTCCAGCCGCTGGATTGATATTAATGGTTCCTTTGATGAAATATTTGTTGTAATTGGTTTCAGAAACAAAGGTTAATGATTTGTTGATTGTAAGGTTTTCAATATAAGCAGATCCGTCAATTTTTGGCTGAATGATGATTCGGTCTCCATTGTTAGCTGCTGTTATTGCTGCAGAAACGGTTGTGTAAGCACCACCTGCTCCTGTTGCTCTAACGTATAGATCGGCTGCATTAGCCATCAAATTAAACAAACCTGCGATTGCAATAAAAAGTAATTTTTTTTTCATTTTGATTTTCATTTCCCTTTAATTTCAGGGTTTTAGTTAATAAATTATTTGTAGGGTTAAATTTTAATAATTAGTTTTTTTTAGAACAGTGTTTATTTGAGTTGGTCTACAAACATAAGAATATATTTTAGGTAAGATTAGTTCTTTAGTATTGTTTTTTAAAAATTATATTACAATAATACAGTAAATGAAAATACAGATTTAGCTTAATGAATATTCGTTGGTTTTGGGTTAACATCCGTCGTAATTGAAAGGAAATTCGTTTTTTGTATTTGATGTGAAATACAAGAGAAGAAAATGGAAAAAGCCACTCAATTGACTGGCTTTTTAGTTGCTTGTTAAGAGGCTGTTATTTTACTTTTTTAAGCCAGAAATAATCATTCCATCCTTCGATTAATCTTGTAGGATCCGTATTTTTGGTTCTGTCTTGTTCTGGGATTAATACAATCTTTTTATCTTTAACAGTAAAATTGTAGATTCTCGGATCGTTTTCACCTTCAATGGTAAGTTCAATTTTGTAAACACCGTCGGTAAGGTCTGCAAATTTAATCTCACCAGGTTTGTTCACCAGTTTAAAGGCACAAGAAACTTCGTTCCATTTTGCTTGTTCTACTTGGGCTGTATTTGGTCCGTTACCGTAATGTTGCGCATACAATTTATTGTCTTTGAACATATTTACCGACCATTTCACACTCTTGTTGGTTTTTCTGCTGTTAGAAGGATTTGGCATAAATTCCTCATGAGTAATGTAGAAACCAAAAAGAAGATTACCGGTATTGGCATGATTTAAATAAGCAAAATTATTCCACGGTCCTCGTACCACATACATTTCATTCATAGCGGCATAAGGATCTGAATTCGTTAGTTTAGCCAACTCAAAATCAAAAGAATAAAACATTTTGTCTCCGGCATAAAAATCCAATCGGTAATTACCCGGCCCCCAGTCTGTTATAAACGATTCTGAATGTCCAACCCATTCACCATCACGTTGGTAACGGCTGCTTGGTTCATTGAATTTTGTCTTTTTACCGTCATCAAAAACCTGATCTCCCGAATACTCAAAATAGTTCATGTATTGGTTGTCTTTGAACACCTTGATTCTTAAATACTGTGACTGATCCGAAAAGGGATGAACTGTTCTTCCGTCAACCGTTTTATTCGGAATAAAAGTTGCCGTATAACTGTTAATGGTTCCGGCAGTGGTTCCGTAAAGCAGAGAGTTGAAAGTTACGGCAGGCGTTTGTTTGAAAGTGGTCCAATCTAATTTTAAACCTCCAAAATCACCGCTTTTGCCACCTTTTCCTGCTTTTCCTTTGGCAGATTTCAGCACCTTGTCTGCAGTTTTGGTAGCTTCAACAGCAGTTCCGGCATCATTGGACGCTTTTTTAAGCTTATTCAACAATTGTGCATTAGTAGCCGTAAAGGAGAATAAAGATGCAATAATGAGTGCACTCGTTCTAATTTGTTTCATGTTTTACTGTTTTTTGAAATTAATTGTACTCTGTTTTCTTAAATACAGGCCAAACTTAAATCAAAAGAAAATGGGAATTTCGGGCAATGAACATCTGTTTCCTTTTAAAGGAAATTCGTTGAAGATGGAAGGAAATTCGTTTTTCGGAAAATTTATGCCTGAAGGTTTTCGAGCAGCACCATGAACTCTTCTTTTTTACGAACCGAAAGCGGAATGGTAATTTTGTTTTTCATTACAATGGTATTCCCACCGTCGGTTTTGATGAAATGGTCAAAATAGGCCATGTTGATTAAATGCGACTGATGGGTACGGAAAAAGTTGTGTGGCGTAAGCAGGGTTTCATACTCTTTAAGATTGGTAGAAACGATTAACTTTGGCGCATTGATAAAATGAAATGTAGTGTAGTTTTTATCCGATTCGCAGTTTACAATATCCTGAATATTAACGGAGTAAATTCTATCGGCGGTTTTTAGAATAAGGTTCTGAAGATTTTTAGGACGTTCCAAATTGGCAAATAAATTGCTCAGTTTCATGTCGAAAATTTCCTTGTTAAGCGAACTTTCGGCCTTTTTTACGGCTTCAACCAAATCGTCAGAATCAAGCGGTTTTAACAAATAGTCGATGGCAGAAAAACGGAAGGCTTTAACCGCAAAGTCCTCATAACCCGTAATAAAAATGACTTTAAAGTTGAAAGGTTTTAATTTTTGAAGCAAATCGAAACCGGTTCCGTCAGACATTTCCACATCCAAGAAAATAAGATCGGGCGACAATTGTTTGATGAGTTTTACACCAGATTCCACAGAATCGGCCTCACCAATTAGGGTAACGGAAGGACAGTTCATCTTAATTATGGTGCTGTTCTTCTTTCTGATGTTTTCTATATCGTCAATGATTACGGCTCGTAACATGGGTATTTAATTTTCGTAAATATAAGGGATTTCAAAACTAACTTTGGCACCAACTATATTCTCGTTAGTGTCTTTTATGTTGTCGGTATGTACAACAAAATCCTGATTTTTGGTGTAGCTCACCAATCGCTCTTTGGTAATGGTCATTGCTAAAGATTTGTGGTTGGTTGTTTTCTGAACCGTGTCAAATCCTTTACCGTTATCGCTTACCTCAAAAAATAATTTTGCATCCTTGAGGTAAAAATGAATATCAATCTGTCCTTGATTAGTGGTAGTGCTTAAACCATGCTTGATGGCATTTTCGATGAAAGGCTGGGTCAGCATCGGCGGTAAAAAGATCGCTTCTTGATCGATATCGTCTTCAATAGTAATATTGAAATTGAATTTATTATCGTACAAAAGTTGTTGGATGGCCAGATAATTTCGGGTCATTTCTATTTCTTCGGAAAGCGAAATGTAATTTTCATTCGAATTCTCCAGAATTTGACGGGTCAGTTTCGAGAATTTGGTCAAATAATTTATCGCTTCATTATCTTTTTCATCATGAATTAATCCCTGAATATTATCAATGGAATTGAATATAAAATGTGGATTCATCTGGGTTATCAGAAGCTTTTGCTTGATTTGCTCTTTTTCAAGAACGGTTATCGCTTGTTTCTGTTTGCTGTTGCGATAATAAAAATAAGCTCCCACAAGTATCAGTAAAAGTAAACTTGATAGTCCAATAAGCCAGTTGTTTTTAACAGCAGTTTTCTTTTCGGCTTCAAGTTTAATTTTAGCGGCTTTCTTTTCTCCCAAGATTTTTACTTCGGATACTTTCTTCCCTTGTAAGATTTTTTGCTGAAGTTCTTTTCGTTCAAAATCATACTTTAATTGCTGTTGAGCTAGTTTGTTTTTGGAAGTTTCAAGTGCCGTTTTTCTTTCCGATTCCAGTTTGATGGCCGCTAATTTCTTTTGCTGAATTATCTTCTGTTGGAGTTCTTTTTTTTCGAACTCATATTTGAGTAACTGCTCCGATATTTCTTTTTTTGAAGAAGCAATTCGAGTGGAATCTGTTATTTTTTTATCAAATTCATAATATTCAAGTGCTTTTTCGTAATTCTTATTCGCCAGGTTTATTTTATACAACATCTCGGCAATATCTTTCTGGAGTGTCTTGTTGGTTGTTTTTTTGCTGAACTCAAAAGCTTTTTCCTGATAATCACCTGCATTCTTCAGGTCTCCCTTATTAAAACTGATATTCCCAAGACCATAATAAGCCGCCGCCATACTCATATTATTAGTGGAAGCGGATTTCATGGCTAAGATTTCCTGAAATAGCTTTTCGGCTTCCTCAAAATTGGAAAGTTTCATTTGCATATCGGCAGCACCGGATAAAGTAAGAATTGTTTGTGTGTCTGCTCCTAATTTTCGGGTAATTTCAAGCGATTTGTAGCTGTTTGCTAAAGCTTCCTTATATTTTTTAAGCTTGCTGTTACAGTAAGCCATATTCTGATAATTGGAAGCCTTCCAGTTTAGGGTGTGGTTACTGGGATATTCCTTATACGACATGTCACAGTATTGTATCGCTTTCAAACTATTTTCAATCGCTTTTTCATACTCATTCTGATGCCTGTATGCATAAGCTAGCGTAGTATAAGCATAATACAAGGAATGCACATAAGTCTTCCTATCCTTTTCATAAAATTTTAGCGCTTCAAATATCAACGCTATTTGTTTATCTGTCTCATTTGTTGTTTTGTAAAGCCCTGATTTTGTGAGATAAACAGTGTACATGTCTTCATAAGACTTCGTTGCTTTATAAAGTGCTATGGCTTTATCATAATATTGTGCTGATTTATCGTATTCTTCTTTCTGTAAATATCGGGTTGCAAGACTGGAATAATAAGTTGCTAGCCATTTGGAATACCTTGTTTGTAGTTTTGGAGTATTCTTTTTTTTATAATTTTTCAAGGCAATCTCACCTAACAAATCTACTACTTGATGAAACTTTGGATCAAAGTTGTTCGTAAATTTAGTGCGGGCAACATTATGAATCATCTGTAATCTTGTAGTGTCATGCAGTTTCGGGTTTTGTAATGCAATTTTTAACGAATCAATAATCTTGTTTTGTGCATTTGAAGTTGATAGCGTTAGCAAGAAAAAAAATAGAATTGATAGGCGGGTGTTTTGGAACATTTTATTTGGGGATCAAATTTTTCAAAGCCAAAAGTAATTATATTTTTTGTAGTAATCTTGTCAGTTCTGTAATGATTTTCTAAATAACTTGAAGAATTT
>CBFHBH010000004.1:0-18334 GCA_965653735.1 uncultured Flavobacterium sp.
TTGTAATTGATAACTACCTGTGGCATGCCACCAATTGGTTCTACATACAAATCTTTGGTTCCTTGAATGGTTGGAATAATCTTACCTACTTTTTCAGCATATTTTGCGAGAGTATCTAAATCTTCGCCAAAAATTTTGCAGACCACATCTTGGCGTGCGCCTGTCATTAATTCGTTAAAACGCATTTGTACTGGATATTGAAAACCAGCAGTAATTCCGGGTACTTCTTTAAGCGCTTCACTCATTTTATCCGATAATTCGTTAAACGTACTGGCAGATGTCCATTCGCTTTTGTCTTTTAAAATCACCATCATATCACTGGCTTCCATTGGCATGGGGTCAGTGGGTACCTCGCCACTTCCTATTTTGGTGACCACTTTTTCTACTTCTGGAAATTTGGCTTTCAAAATGCCAGCTGCTTTTTGTGTGGAAGCCATCGTGGTATTCAAATTACTGCCAGTCAATACACGAGTATCTACTGCAAAATCGCCTTCTTCCAAAGCGGGAATAAATTCGCCCCCTAAAAAACTCATGATTACAATAGAAACAATAAACACAGAAATGGTTCCGAGGATAATTTTGCGTTTATTTTCTAAAGCCTGAAGCAGTCGTTTTTGGTATAAATTCTCTAGATAGGCCATCATTCTTTCTGAAAAACTCTTCGGATTGTGTTTCAAATTTTTCAACACCAGCGTACTCATCATTGGAATATACGTCAAGGATAAAATAAAAGCACCCAATAAGGCAAAAGCGACGGTTTGTGCCATCGGTTTGAACATCTTTCCTTCAATGCCTTGCAGTGTGAAAATTGGCAAGTACACAATCAAGATAATTATTTGACCGAAAACTGCGCTATTCATCATTTTCTTAGCAGAAGTTTTTACCTCATAATCTACATTTTCTTGCGTTAAATGCAATTGTGATTCTCTTTTATGATGGGAATGGATTTGATGGATTACCGCCTCAACAATAATAACTGCACCGTCAACTATCAATCCGAAATCTAGTGCGCCAAGACTCATTAAATTTCCGCTAACCCCAAACAAATTCATCAAGATAATCGCAAAAAGCATCGCTAACGGAATTACGGAAGCTACTAACAATCCTGCTCTAAAATTCCCAAGAAACAAAACCAATACAAAGATTACGATTAACGCACCTTCTAATAAGTTTTTTTCGACGGTACCGATAGCGTTATTCACCATTTTAGTTCGGTCTAAAAAGGGTTCTATAATTACTCCTTTGGGTAAGGTTTTTTGAATTTGTGCGATACGTTCTTTGACGTTTTTAATTACTTCGCTACTATTGGCGCCTTTCAACATCATGACTATAGCACCAGAAACTTCTCCTTGATCGTTATAGCACATAGCACCATAACGAGTGGCAAAACCTGTTTTGATTTCGGCGACATCTTTTAGTAAAAGAGGAAGTCCAGATTTGGAAGTTGTTATGGCAATATTCTCAATATCGGCTTTCGATTTCAATAAGCCTTCGCTTCTGATGAACAAAACGGAAGCTTCTTTTTCGATATAAGCCCCACCAGTGTTTTGATTGTTTTTTTCAAGAGCATCAAAAACATCGGATATGGTTATTCCGAAAGAATTTAATTTATTGGGCTGAATGCTAATTTCAATTTGCTTTAACTTTCCGCCAAAACTGCTGACTTCCGCTACGCCTTTAACACCCGAAAGTTGTCTTTTAATGAGCCAATCCTGTATGGTACGCAATTCAGTAGCATCGTATTTATTTTCATAACCTTTTTCAGGTCGAACCACATATTGGTAAATTTCTCCCAAACCGGTTGAAACGGGGCCTAATTCGGGAGTACCCATGCCTTGTGGTAACTGACTTTGTACTTGTTGTAATCTTTCTGCCACTTGTTGTCGGGCCCAATAGATGTCGGTATTGTCATCAAAAACAATTGTAACTAGTGACAATCCAAATCGAGAAAAACTTCTAATTTCAATTAATCCAGGGATATTGTTGTTGGCTTGTTCGATAGGAAAAGTAACCAATCGTTCAATATCGGTAGCGCCATAAGAAGGTGCAATCGTAATGACTTGTACTTGATTGTTGGTAATATCAGGAACAGCATCAATAGGTAATTTTTGAATGTTATAAATACCAAATGCAATCAATACAATGGTAAATAACATAATGATGAGTTTATTCTTTACAGAAAACTCAATAATTTTATTCAACATAAAAATAAAGTTTAATCAATAATTAAAAAGAAACCATACCACTATAAAAAAGGCAGGTGAAAAATTATAGATTAAGCTATTTTAGGAGGTTGCCAAATGGCTGATAAATAATTAGATATAAATACCTGATTCTTGTGAAGAATAGTTGGTTTGTGCATTTCCAAAACAGAAGGTTCACTGTTTAATTCAAATTTTTCAGGGGTTGGAAGAACCACTACGAAACTGAAACAATTGTCTTGAGAAGTTTTGAAAGGAAGTTTCATGTCTTTTTCAAAATCAGCATCCTTGGTAAATCCATTCAGATAATGCATTTCTAAAAATGAAATCAAGGTTGTTGCTTTGTTTTCATTTTTGTGTTCGAAAAAGTGCTCTACAAGTTTTGGTGCTTTCAACAGCTGATGTACTTCAGTCATCGAAAACACATAAAAGAAAAGTAATAGGATAGAAACGTACTTTTTCATTGTCACAAAGTTACTAATTTTTAACAAGTTTGTACAGCTGCTGATGAAATATTCCTAAATTTGCGTTCTTATAAAATTTATGTCATGTTACAAATCGCAGTTATTAGAGAAAAAAGGGAAGAAGTGATTAAGGCCTTAGCCAAAAGAAATTTTGATGCTACAGCTATAGTTGATTCTGTAATTGCACTTGACGAAAAACGTCGTGCAACACAAGTGGAATTGGATAACATTTTAGCCGAATCTAATAAACTGTCCAAAGATATTGGTGCTTTGATGAAATCTGGGGAAAAGGCAAAAGCCGAAATTCTTAAAGAAAAATCAACGCAATACCGTGAAAAAGGAAAAGAACTTTCTGAAGTTTTAAATATAGTTTCGGAAGAACTGACTTTAGAGTTGTACAAACTTCCTAATACACCTGCTGATATAGTTCCGCAAGGAAAAACTGCAGATGATAATATAAATGTTTTTGAAGAAGGTGAAATTCCGGTATTGCACGAAGGAGCATTACCACATTGGGAACTAATTAAAAAATACGATATCATCGATTTTGAGTTAGGGACTAAAATCACTGCGCCAGGTTTCCCTGTTTACAAAGGAAAAGGAGCCAAATTACAACGCGCTTTGATATCATACTTTTTAGATAAAAATACAGATGCTGGTTATCAAGAAGTTCAAGTACCACATTTGGTAAATGAAGCTTCGGCTTATGGGACAGGGCAATTGCCAGATAAAGATGGTCAAATGTATCATGATGCAAAGGATGATTTATATTTAATCCCAACTGCGGAGGTTCCTGTAACCAATATTTACCGAGATGTAATTTTACAAGAAAATGAATTGCCGGTTACAGTTACTGGCTATACACCATGTTTCCGTCGTGAAGCAGGATCTTGGGGAGCACACGTTCGTGGATTAAATCGTTTGCACCAATTTGATAAAGTAGAAATTGTTCGTATCGAGCATCCAGAGAAATCGCATGAAGCTTTAAACGGAATGGTAGAACACGTAAAAGAAATTATGCGTGAGTTAAAATTACCGTTCCGTATTTTACGTTTGTGTGGTGGTGATATGGGATTTGCTTCGGCATTAACGTATGATTTTGAAGTGTTTTCAACAGCTCAAGATCGTTGGTTAGAAATTTCATCGGTTTCAAATTTTGAAACTTTCCAAGCTAACCGTTTAAAACTTCGTTTTAAAGGGAAAGATGGTAAAACACAATTGGCACACACGCTAAACGGAAGTTCATTAGCACTACCTCGTGTATTAGCTGGAATTATTGAAAATTACCAAACACCAGAAGGAATCGTTATTCCTGAAGTATTACGTAAATACACAGGTTTCGATATTATAAACTAGTTTCTTAACGAAAACACAATATGTACTAAAGTGGCAAAATTATTGCTACCTTAGTACATTGTTTTTTTAGTATGATGAAGTTTTTGCGATTATTTTTTATTCTATTTCCAATGTTTGTTTTTTCTCAAAACGAATTTTTGGCGCAAAACTATTTTGATAGAGGGGAGTTTGATAAAGCGATAATTATCTACGAAGATTTGATAAAAGCTAGCCCCGGAAATTATCAGTATTTTCAAAAACAAGTAGCCTGTTACCAGCAATTGAAAGACTTTTTGAAAGCAGAAAACGCAATCAAAAGCAAATTAGAAAAAACTAAACTTCCTCAATTGTACGTCGAATTGGGTTACAATTATCAGTTACAAAATCAACCTGAAAAAGCTAAAAAGAATTACGATTTAGCATTTCAAAAAATTCAAGAAAATCCAAATTACGTTTACGGAATCGCCCGCGAATTTGAAGTCAAAGTACTATTACAACAAGCAATAGAATCTTATTCGATTGCTCAAAAATTAAATCCAGACATCAATTTCGATTATCAAATTGCTTTGTTACAAGGTCAATTAGGTAAGATAGAATTAATGATTGATGCTTTACTGGATTACTCTGTTAAGTTTCCTGATAATTTAATCTTAGTCCAAAATCAATTAAATCGTTTTTTGTCTGAAGATCACTCGAAGACTTTTTCTGAATACTTACGAAAAGCATTGTTGTTGCGAACTCAAAAAACACAAGACCTGTTTTGGAACAGATTTATGAGTTGGTACTTTGTGCAGCAGAAAGAATATGGGAAAGCATTTATTCAAGAGAAAGCAATTTATAAAAGAAGTCCTGAGAATTTCAGCAATATACTAGCATTAGCAAATTTAGCATCACAAGAAAAGGAGAAGGAAACAGCTAGAGAAATATTAGAATTTGTTTTAGCCAACACTCAAGACAAAGGGATAATTTTAGATGTCAATAAAGAATTGTTAGAACTTGATATCGAGAAAGCAACTCCACAGGAATATGCTACGATTGCACAAAAAATAAATCAGCTTCTTAATCAATATGGAATATCAAATAGCACATTGCAATTGCAAATTTTAAAAGCGCATTTTGATGCTTTTTATCTAAAACAATTTGAAAGTGCAAAGTCGGTTTTGACAAAAGCTTTAGAACTTCCGTTAAATCTATATGAAAAGGCAGATGTGAAATTAGAATTGGCAGATGTACTTTTATTAGACGAAAAATTTAATCAAGCAATTATTTATTATGCTCAAGTAGAAGATGACTTGCCTAACGATGAAATGGCGCATCAAGCAAGTTTAAAAATGGCAAAGGCAAGCTACTATAAAGGAGATTTTGAATGGGCTCAACAACAGTTTAAAGTTTTAAAATCATCTGCGTCACAACTTATTGCGAATGATGCGATGCAGTTGTTTTTGTTGATTTCAGACAACACTGTAGAGGATTCAACTCAAGTGGCTCTGAAAAAATATGCAAGAGCTGATTTCTTGGCATATCAGAATAAAAACGCAGCAGCTTTAGAGCAATTTAAAACGATATTAGTACAACATAAGGGTCAAAGTATTGAAGATGAAACGCTATTGCAAATTGGAAAAATTAATGAGAAGTTAGGAGACTACCAGCAAGCAGTGAGTTATTACCAACAAATAATTGATCGTTTTGCAGAAGAAATTTACATCGATGAAGCTTTGTTTTTTTCAGCAGAGATTTACAGAAAGAATCTCTTGGACAATGAAAAAGCTAAGAGTTTATATGAAAAAATCTTGTTCAATCATCAGGATAGTATTTACTTTGTAGACGCAAGAAACAACTTCAGAAAACTCAGAGGAGATACTAATTTATAAACAGTTTATTGGCTATTTTTTACTTCGTTAATTCGAATAAATAATTGAAAAATAAGCAAATCCACAAAAATATGATAATCTACAACGTTACTATTAATATACACGAAAGTGTTCACGACCAATGGATGGACTGGATGCAAAATAAGCACATTGCTGATGTTTTGGCGACTGGTAAGTTTACTGCTGCCAGAATGGTAAAAGTTTTGGTTGAAGAAGAAATGGGAGGAGTTACATATTCAATCCAATACACAACAGATTGTAAAGAAACATTACAACGTTATTATGATGAAGATGCAGATCGTTTACGTGAGGAAGGATTACGTCTTTTTGGAGATAAAATGTTGGCTTTCAGAACAGAATTAGAGCTAGTTTCTGATCACTAAGAAATCTGAAGAATGGATAAAGTAAAAGCAAAAAAGCACCTTGGTCAGCACTTCCTGAACGATGAAAACATCGCGCAAAAAATTGCCGATGCATTAACCCTTGATGGTTATAAAAAAGTATTGGAAATAGGTCCTGGAATGGGGGTTTTGACAAAATATTTATTGGAAAAACCAATAGATACTTACGTTATTGAAATTGATACGGAATCGGTTGAATTTCTTCAGAACCATTACTTGAAATTAAGTAACAAAATCATTTCAAAAGATTTCTTGAAGTATAATATCAAAGAAGTTTTTGGTGATGAACCATTTGCTATTATAGGAAATTTTCCATACAATATTTCATCGCAAATTGTTTTCAGAACACTTGAAATGCGAGATCAAATTCCTGAATTTTCAGGGATGTTCCAAAAAGAGGTTGCTGAGCGTATCTGTGAAAAAAAAGGAAGCAAAGCTTACGGAATTCTTTCGGTTTTAACGCAAGCATTTTACGATACCGAATACCTTTTTACAGTATCGGAACATGTATTTACACCGCCACCAAAAGTAAAATCAGGAGTAATGCGCATGCGCCGCAAGGAAAATTACAAATTACCCTGTGATGAAAAATTATTCTTTAACGTTGTGAAAACTGCCTTTAATCAGCGAAGAAAAACACTTCGTAATAGCTTAAAAAGCTTTAACATGACTGATAATTTGAGAGAAGATAGTATCTTTGACCTCCGTCCGGAACAACTTTCGGTGGAACAATTCATAGAACTCACTCAAAAAATAGCAGCCGATGGAGTTTAAAATCAGTAGAGACTTTCTTGTTCAAATCGAACAACTTATTAGTGAAAACCGTGCGCAAGAATTAGAAAACTTGTTGCAGGATGTCCACTTTGCTGATATTGCTGATATTATGGATGAGCTTGACGATTATGGTGCAAGTTACGTCTTTAAACTCCTTGATTCGGAAAAAACTGCGGAAGCTCTTTTAGAGCTTGATGAAGAAGTACGTGTCAAAATCCTTAGAAGTTTATCTGCAAAAGAAATTGCAGAAGAGTTAGATGAATTAGACACGGATGATGCTGCTGATATTATTGCAGAACTTCCACAATCTAAAAAAGAAGAAGTAATCTCTGAGCTGGAAGATGTTGAACATGCAAAAGACATTGTTGATCTATTGCGTTACGACGAAGATACAGCCGGAGGTTTGATGGGTAAAGAGTTAGTAAAAGTTAACGAAAACTGGAATGTACTGACCTGTGTCAAGGAAATGCGCCAGCAAGCTGAGCATGTTACTCGTGTGCACTCTATTTATGTTGTTGATGATGAAGATCGTTTAAAAGGCCGACTTTCACTTAAAGATCTATTGACAACTTCTACAAAAACACCTATTAGTGAGGTTTACATTAAAAAAGTAGATTACGTTAAAGTTGATACTAAAGATGTTGAGGTAGCTCGTATCATGCAAAAATATGACTTGGAAGCCATTCCAGTTATAGATGAAATGGGACGTCTTGTAGGACGTATCACCATCGACGATATCGTAGATGTAATTAAAGAAGAAGCTGATAAAGATTACCAGTTGGCAGCCGGTATCTCGCAAGACGTTGAGGCCGATGATAGTATTTTACAATTAACACGTGCTCGTTTGCCATGGTTGGTCTTGGCTTTGTTTGGAGGTTTTATCAGTGTGCGTGTGCTAGGTTTGTTCGAGCCAGCCATGCAAACGCATCCAGAACTTTTCTTTTTTACACCACTTATTGCTGCGATGGGAGGAAATGTTGGAGTGCAATCTTCAGCAATCATTGTACAAGGTCTTGCAAATAACGCTATCACCGGAAGTATTGTGGAACGCTTGTTAAAAGAATTGTCGTTGAGTTTATTAAATGGTATTATTCTAGCTGCAATATTATTTTTGGGAAGTTATTATCTGCTTAATTTTGAAATGCATATTGGAATTACAGTAACAGTGGCTTTAATTTCAGTAATCGTAATTGCTTCACTTAATGGAACCTTTATTCCTATCATTCTAAATAAATACGGAATTGACCCCGCTTTAGCTACGGGGCCATTTATTACAACCAGTAATGATATTCTTGGGATTTTGATTTATTTTTCAATTGCCCGAATTATTCTAGGCTTTTAGAAAAGATTTTTCTTTTTAAATAGAAAGGCACCTATCATTGCCAGAAAACCCGAAACTAAAACAATAATTAAAAGTCCGTTTGGATTCTTTTCTAAAGAATTAGGTACATTCATTCCGTACAAGCTGGCAATTAAGGTTGGAATCATCAAAATGATTGAAATAGATGTCAATCGCTTCATGATAACATTCAAATTATTGGAAATAACAGAAGCATAAGCGTCCATCATTCCTGATAGAATGTTGCTATAAATATTTGACATTTCTTGAGCCTGTTTTAACTCAATATCCACATCTTCCAGAAGATCTGCGTCAAAATTTTCTCTTTCACTTTTAATGTTTTTAATTCTGTGAAATAAAATGTCATTTCCTTTAATAGAAGTAATAAAGAATACCAAACATTTCTCTAATTCCAACAATGCTTGTAGTTCTTCGTTTTTGATTGATTTTTCCAAATTATCTTCGGCTAACTTGATGCGTTGGTTAATTTGTTTTAGATATTTCAAGTACCAAATACTTGACGAAAGCAATAGTTTCAATACTAAATCAAAATGATTTTTAACTGTCAAGTTTTTGCGTTGCGTATAAGTTACAAAATCAGTAATCATTTCAGATTTAAAAAAACAAACCGAAATAAAGTGAGTTTCATTAAAAATTAGACCTAAAGGAATTGTGGTAAAAGGTAGTTTAGGATTGTTACTTTTATAAGGAATACGCATGATGATGAGATGCCAACCGTTTTCTTCTTCAATACGTGGTCTTTCATCGATGTCTTCTATATCATTGTAAAAGGCTTCTGGAACTTTTAGCTCATTCAGCAAGAAATCTTTGTCTTCTTGTGTTGGCGTTTCAATATTAATCCAGCAGTTTTGGTTTAAGCTATTGGTCATTTCTAAACCACAAGCTCCGTTTTTGAAGTAGTTTTTCATACTTTTAACCATTGTTTTTCTGAACAAGTGTCAAAAGCATGACTATCTTGTTCATAATTAATAATATTTCCTCTGGGAATCGTCCATTTTAAATATGAATATCAAAATTTGGTGCAAATGTAGGTTTTCTTTATTAAGGAAAAACTTAAAATAACCTTAATTTTTTTTAAGTTTAATAAAGTCAAATTAGATAACTTTGAAAGATATTACTTTTGAAATGACATTATCAGATATTAAAATTCTTCACATAGACAGTAATCATCCTTTGCTTTGGAATCAATTACAAGATGCTGGGTTTAGTAACGAAGAAGACTTTACTTCTTCAAAGGAGGAAATAGAAAATAAAATTCAGAATTATCAAGGTATAGTAATACGTAGTCGTTTTAAAATAGATAAGCAATTTTTAGACAAAGCTACTAATCTTCAATTTATAGCTCGTGTTGGGGCTGGATTAGAGAGTATTGACTGTGATTATGCTCAAGAAAAGGGAGTATGGTTAATAGCTGCTCCAGAGGGCAATCGAAATGCTGTTGGTGAGCATGCCTTAGGAATGTTATTGTCGCTTTTTAATAACTTAAATAAAGCGGATAGAGAAGTTCGTTCAGGCCATTGGAATAGAGAAGCGAATAGGGGACATGAACTTGATGGAAAAACAGTGGGGATTATTGGTTATGGTAATATGGGGAAATCGTTTGCCAAAAAACTTAAAGGTTTTGATGTTGAAGTATTGTGTTACGATATTCTTGAAAATGTAGGTGATGAAAATGCAAGACAAGTAACTCTCGAAGAATTATGTAAAAAGACAGACGTTTTAAGTTTGCATACACCTTGGACACCAGAAACTGACAAGATGATAAATACTGATTTCATTGCTAGATTTGAAAAACCTTTTTGGTTTATTAATACAGCACGAGGAAATAGTGTTGTTACTGCAGATCTTGTTGAAGCATTAAAATCAGGAAAGATTTTAGGAGCAGGGTTGGATGTTTTGGAATACGAAAAACTTTCTTTCGAAAATCTTTTTGAAGGAGAGAAGCCACAAGCCTTCGAATATTTACTTCAAGCAGAAAATATTTTACTTACACCGCATATAGCCGGCTGGACGTTTGAAAGCAAAGAAAAATTAGCACAAACCATAGTTGATAAAATCATAAAACTTTATACAAATGAATAAAGTAAGCTATTATTTGATTTTGTTTGTTGCGACGATCATTTGTTTTTCTTTACTGTAGAAGGAATTTTATTGTTGCTTTCAGTGACTATCTTTTTTAAAAGAAAGAATTAACTTATGTAACTTTTTTATAAATTGTACGTATCAATAGAGTAAAGTTGTAAATCTAGCAACTTATTAAAAAAATAATTTAATTGGAGTGACCGAAAATCCACAATAGAGTAGGAATTAACCAAAAACAAAATAAAAAAATGGACGCACAAAAGGTTGACATGTATTTAATGATGAATAACAAATTCTTCGAAGAGCATCAATTAAACGCAATCAGAGAAAAACTTTTATCACTTGACGAAGATCAATGGAATAGACTTCAATTTACACAGTACAAAGATCCAACTACAGCTTTGTTGATTTCAATCTTCGCAGGAACTTTAGGGATTGACCGTTTTTATATTGGTGATACTGGTATGGGAATTGGTAAGCTGTTAACATGTGGTGGATTTTATGTTTGGGCTATTGTTGACTGGTTTTTAATTCAAGGTGCTACAAAAGAAAAAAATGTAGAGAAATTTTTCAATGCATTAATGTAAAATGAAAAAAAACAAGCTATACAATCTTGTTTTGACGGCTTGTTTTCTAGGATATAGTTGGTTGTTTTTTTTAAAGTTCTTTGCACATTCTTCATCGAAGATTGATTTAACAGCTTGTCTTTTTAAAAGAATAACCACTATACCTTGCCCTTCTTGTGGTGTCACAAGAGCAATTCAGGAAATTATACAAGGGAATATTATTTCTTCCTTATTAATAAATCCATTTGGCATAATTGTAGCTTTGATTATGTTTGGTGTTCCTTTTTGGATTATTTATGATTATCTAATAAAAAAGGAAACCTTTTATACTTTTTATTTAAAAGCCGAATCAATTATTAGGACAAAAAAAGTTGCTTTTTTTCTCATACTTCTTGTTCTTTTAAATTGGATTTGGAATATTCACAAACAACTATGAATGCACAAACTTTTTTTGGGTATAAGCCAGCTGAAAGTGAACTTGAAAGAGCATCTAACAGCTATTTAATGTCGCTGGTGGCAGTTTTAGGAGGTTTACCATTGCCTATTATGAATTTACTTGCTTCAGTACTTTTTTATTTAGGAAATAAAAAAAGTACACCTTTTGTGAAATGGCATTGTACCCAAGCGCTATTTGCACAACTAAGTATGTTCTTTTTTAATACCGTTGGATTTTGGTGGACTATCTCAGTAATTTTTAAAGAAGCACACGCAACTAACTATTACATTGCTTATATGATTACGATAGTATTGTTCAATCTGTTCGAGTTTTTTGCAACACTTTATTTAGCAACTCAAACTAGAAAAGGAAATCATATTGAAATGTATTTTGTAGGTGATATTACTAATTTAACTTACCCTATTAAAAATGAAAGCACTATTTAAAGGTTTAAGCATTGTAGCACTTTTTTTTGCGGTTTGGTTATTATTAGCGCAAATTGATTTTGTTTCAATTTTTGGAATTAAAGAAGCAAAAACGGATACGGAGACTAGTATTGGTAATATTATTTGGGATGAAATTAAGGCAACCGAAGAAATTATTGTAAACGATACAATTACAAATACAATAGATAAACTAATAAAACCTCTTTGTACAGAGAACGGAATAGATAAAGATAGTTTAAAAATACATGTATTAAAAAATGATGAGGTTAATGCATTTGCTCTGCCTGGAAATCATTTGGTGGTTTATACGGGATTAATTGAAGCTTCTAAAAATGAATCTGCATTAATTGGTGTTTTAGGACATGAGATTGCACATATTGAAAATAAACATGTAATGAAGAAACTTTCCAAGGAAATTGGTTTCTCAGTACTTTTATCATTAACAGGAGGAAGTGGAAGTGCCCAAGTAATAAAAGATATTTTTCATAATTTATCTTCTTCAGCTTATGATAGGTCATTAGAAAAAGAAGCTGATATGGCAAGTGTTGACTATATGCTAAATGCTGATGTAAATCCTACTCCTTTTGCAGACTTTTTATATGAAATGTCTTTTGACAATAACTCTTTGTCTAAAGCTTTGTCATGGGTAAGTTCTCATCCAGAGGCAGAAGAAAGGGCAAAATATGTTTTAGAATATATTAAAGGGAAAAAGAAAACATATAAATCTGTTTTGTCAGAAACAGAATGGAAAGCTTTTAAAAAAGTGAACAAAGATTTATAAAAAAGGGCTGAAAATATTTCAGCCCTTTTTTGTTTATTCTCCTTTTTCAGATAATTTTCTTTCTAGTTCTGCCTGAAATTCTTCCATAACAGGTTTTACAGTGCTTTCGGGTAAATCAGCAATTCTAATATACATTAATCCATCAACAGCATTATTGAACATTGGATCAACATTAAAGGCAATTACTCGAGCATTTTGTTTGATGTATTTTTTAATCAAAACCGGTAAGCGTAAATTTCCTGGCTCGATTTCATCAATTATTTTATCGAATTTATTTAAATCAGCTTCAGTTTCATTAAAGATGAAATCCTTGTCGGCATCTTTTAATTTTACTTTGAATTCTTTTTTAGGGTGAACGTATTGAGCTACATATGGATCGTAATAGTTCGATTTCATAAACTCAATCATCAAAGACTTAGAGAAGTCAGAAAACTGGTTGCTAATACTCACACCACCAATTAAGAATTTATGTTCTGGATAACGTAATGTTGTATGAACAATACCTTTCCATAATAGGAATAAAGGCATTGGTTTTTGTTGATAGTCTTTAACAATGAAGGCACGTCCCATTTCTATAGACTTGCTCATCATGTCATAAAGTTCTGGTTCAAATCTAAATAAGTCCTGAAGATAAAAACCATCAATACCATATTTTGCAAAAATCTGAGAACCTAACCCCATACGATAAGCTCCAGCAATCTGTTTAGTCTCATCGTCCCACAAAAACATATGGTCATAATATTGATCAAATTTATCAATATCAATCGACTCGTTGGTTCCTTCACCAACTTCTCTAAAAGTTACTTCTCTTAGACGGCCAATTTCATGTAAAATATTTGGAATTTCTTGAGCTTTAACTAAAAAGACTTCGTAGTTTTTGCTTTGTAAAAGGCGAGCATCCATTTGACGAAGCTTTTCAACTTCGGCAATCATTTTTTCCTGATTGGCTCCTCTTACAATTTCTTTTACGGGTTTCGGAATTTTTAAACTAGGTGTGTTTATTAACTTCGATTCCTTTTCGAAAGGATTTGCTAACATGTATGTTTTTTTGCGTAAAAACTCTGAATAAGCCTCAAGAGTTTCATACTCATTTTGCTCTGCAACAGAAATTGGTTTTCCAATTCTAACTTTAATAACACGATCTTTTTGTGTTAATAATTCTGATGGTAGTTTAGCAGTTCTTAAAGTGTCACCTAGTTTAGATAACATATAAAAAAACTTACTGTTTTTTGCATGGAAATAAATTGGAACAACAGGGACTTGTGCTTTTCTTATTACTTTAATAGCGCCTTCTTCCCATTCTTTGTCTACAACAAGTTTCCCATCTTTGTAAGTAGAAACTTCTCCAGCGGGAAACATTCCTAATGGTTTGCCATCACTTAAATGGCGGAAAGTTTCTTTTAAGCCTATTACACTCGATTTAGCATCCTTATGATTTTCAAAAGGATTAACTGGCATGATATAAGGCTTTAAAGGTTCTATTCTGTGTAAAAGGAAGTTCGCAATAATTTTGAAGTTAGGTTCTCTTTCCAACATCAATTTTAAAAGTAAAATACCATCAATACCACCAAGAGGGTGATTTGAAATGGTAATATAAGCACCATCTTTTGGCAATCTTTTTAAGTCTTCTTCTGGAATTTCAAACTTAATTTGAAACTCATCTAATATGGCATTCAAAAACTCAACATCCTTTAAATGTTTGTTTCTGTTATATATTTTATTAAGAGTAGAAATTTGAAGCACTTTCATCAGCAACCAGCCAGAAAAAGTTCCAAGAACTCCGTATTTATCTGTCTTTATTGCTTTTGCAACTTCTTTAGCGGTAACTAAACCCATTAATTTTTTGATTTTATGCGAAAAACAAAGATACAAAAATGAAGCAACTTCTTTAGTGGTTTTAAAAGTATTCCCTTTTTATTTTGGTTTAGAGTAAAATGGGTTGATTTTAAACAACTTACAACTTAATTAAAAATCTTGTTTTTATTTGATTGTTTTTTCAATACTTTTGGAAAAACAAGTACCCAAATGAAGATTATTTCCTATAATGTAAACGGAATCCGTGCCGCTATAACCAAAGGATTTCTAGATTGGTTAAAAGCCGCAGATCCAGATGTAATTTGTCTACAGGAAATAAAGGCAACTCAAGACCAAATTCCTGCTATGGAAATTCAAATGGCAGGTTATCCGTATCAGTATTATTTTCCTGCTCAAAAAAAAGGATATAGTGGTGTGGCAATTTTGTCAAAAATTGAACCCAAACAAGTGGTTTTTGGCACTGGTATACCACATATGGATTTTGAGGGACGTAATCTTCGTGCCGATTTTGAAGATTTCTCAGTAATGAGTTTGTATTTACCTTCTGGAACTAATATTGACAGACTGGATCATAAGTTTAAATACATGGATGATTTTCAGGAATACATCAATAATCTAAAAAAAGAAGTACCAAATCTAATTATTGGCGGTGATTACAACATTTGTCACGAAGCCATTGATATTCATGACCCTATACGAAATGCGAAAGTATCGGGGTTCTTACCAGAAGAAAGAGCTTGGTTAGATGCATTTATGAAATCGGGATTTGTAGATAGTTTCCGTCATTTTAATAAAGAACCACATAATTACAGTTGGTGGTCTTATCGCGCCAATGCTAGAGAAAATAATAAAGGTTGGAGAATTGATTATAATTTAGTTTCGGAGCCTTTGAAAGATAGAATGAAAAGAGCCTTAATATTACCCGAAGCCAAACATTCAGACCATTGTCCAATTTTAGTAGAAATAGAATAAAATTTAGGAGCTTTTTCCCGCTTTTCGCTATATCTCCTGCTTAGCAGGAGGATGCCGCTGCAATCGGGGCTAGTTTTAACAAATAAAAATGAGTAAGATGATAAAAAAAATTTCAGCAGGATTATTAGTGTTGGCTTTAAGCACGTCTTGTGTTTCAAAGAAAATCTACACTGATTTAGAGAATAAATTTGCCGATTTAAAAAAGGAAAGAAATGCCTTGGCAGATGAAAACGAATTATTAAAATCAGGAAAAAGTCAATCTGATTTAGATAACGCAAACTTAAAATCGGAACTAGAAAAATTAAAAGGAGAGCGTGATAAATTAGCTGCTGATTATGCTGCTTCAAGTAATAATCTTAAAACGCTTCAAAATTCATACAACGCTTTAGAGAAGAACAGTGATGAGGCTTTAAAAGCAAATATGGATAAAAACCGTGAGTTGTTAGCTCAATTAGAAGCTAAGGAAAAAGCGTTGGCCGATGAAAAAGCGCGTCTTGATAAACTAGGAAGAGATTTTAAAGACAGATCTGATAGAGTGGCAGAATTAGAGAATTTAATCGCTGCAAAAGAAGCTTCGATGAAAAAACTTCGTGAAACTTTATCTAAATCATTAAAGGCTTTTGAAGGAAAAGGATTAGTTGTACACCAAAAAGACGGAAAAGTTTATGTGTCTATGGAGAACAAGTTACTTTTCGAATCTGGAAGTTGGACTGTTGGAGCTGAAGGGAAAAAAGCTGTTGATTTAGTAGGTAAGGTATTAGGAGATAATCCTGATATTGCTGTATTGATCGAAGGTCATACAGATAATGATAAAATCACAGGAACTTTAACAGGCGGTATAGAAAACAACTGGGATTTGTCAACAAAACGTGCAACGGCTATTGTAAACATTTTAGCGTCTAACGCTAAAGTAAATAAAGCAAATTTAACTGCAGCTGGACGTAGTGAATATTCGCCATTGGTTTCTAATGACAATGCTAACGGTAAAGCTAAAAATCGTCGTATCGAAATCATCCTTACGCCAAAATTAGATGAGTTAACAAAAGCGTTAAACGAAATCTAAAAAGTAAATAACAATTATAAAAGTCCGGAGTAATCTGGACTTTTTTATTAAATGAAACTCAGTAAATTTGCAAAGTCTAAAAATTACCTGATGAAAAATATAATTCTTCCCAATACCAATCTTGAAGTAAGTGAAATCTGTTTAGGAACGATGACTTTTGGTAATCAAAATTCAGAAGCCGAAGCACATGCTCAAATGGATTATGCCTTTGAAAGAGGCATAAACTTTTTTGACACTGCAGAGATGTATCCCATAGGAGGGAATGAACATATTTTTGGAAGTACAGAAAGATTTATAGGCTCAAGGTTTAAGAAATCGGGCAAACGAGACAAAGTTGTTTTGGCAACAAAAATTGCAGGACCAAACAGAGGAATGAGCTACATCCGTAAGCCATTAGATTTCTCTGAAAAAAGTATTCATGAAGCTGTCGATTTAAGCTTAAAAAACCTGCAGACAGATTATATTGATTTATATCAAATGCACTGGCCTGAAAGAGTCATGAATATGTTTGGGAAAAGAGGAGTTTCTGATATTGACACTAATTGGCAAGAAAACATGTTTGAAGTTTTAACGGTTGTCGATGGATTAATCAAAGAGGGTAAGATAAAACACATTGGAGTTTCTAATGAAAATCCTTGGGGAGTAATGAAGTTTTTGAGCGAAGCTGAAAAGCATAATCTACCCAGAATTGCTACAATTCAAAATCCGTTTTCACTTTTGAATAGACTTTTTGAAGTAGGATTATCAGAAATTTGTATGCGAGAAAATGTTGGTTTGTTAGCGTATTCACCACTTGGTTTTGGATTTTTGACAGGTAAATATTTAAACGGAACACCTGCGAATTCACGTATGGGAACATTCCCTAATTTTGTTCGTTATACCAATGAAAATTGTTATAAAGTCACTAAACTGTATCAAGATTTAGCACATAGTTTAGGATTGACTTTAACTGAAATGGCACTTGCTTTTGTTCATCATCAAAAATTTGTGACTTCAACCATTATTGGAGCAACATCTCTAGATCAATTAGAAGAAAATATTAATGCTTTTGATGTTAGATTAACAGATGATGTGTTGAATCAAATTGAAAAAATTCAGGAACTAATACCTAATCCAGCACCATAAAGTTATTTATTCTTTAATTAATTTATGGATAAAATGTGAGCCAGAATCATTGGTAACTTTTAAAAAGTACAAACCACTCGATAGATGATTTGTATTTACATAAGTAATAGGTTGGCTCTTATTGGTTTCTTTCAGAATTGATTTGCCTTGTAGGTCAAGAATTTCAATATTACGAATTGGATTTGCATTGTCTGAATTGTGTATATACACTTCCGAACTTGTTGGATTTGGATAAATTTTAACTGAAGTTAGACTGTTTTCAGGAACGCTTAATGAACTATCTATTAATTTGTAAATAGTTCCGTTTATTGATGCTACATACAATTCACCATTTACATCTTCACCAAAAGACACAAAATTATTACCACTAAATGTTGCCGAAAAAGTCACATTTCCTAAGCTGTCACTCGACCCAATTTGAGCTTTGCAATAATCCGAAAAGAAATATTTTCCTTGAAAATTAGAGTATTGTGTGCCTCGGTAAACATATCCTCCAGTTATAGAGCAAAATCCATTGGTATGGTTCGTTGTAAATAAAGGCGATTTCATTGTCGATTGCGCTGCACAACCTGCTGTATTGTACACTGTATTGCCTTCATAACAACGCCAGCCAAAATTCAGTGCCGTATTGGGTAACGGGAA
>CBFHBH010000005.1:0-18204 GCA_965653735.1 uncultured Flavobacterium sp.
CCTGCGGGTTATACAGCCGCTATTTATGCAGCTAGAGCTAATATGAATCCAGTATTATATCAAGGAACACAACCAGGTGGACAATTAACAACAACTAATGAAGTAGAAAATTTTCCGGGTTACCCAGAAGGAATTACTGGTCCTGAAATGATGGTTCAGTTACAAGAGCAGGCAAAAAGATTTGGAACAGATATTCGTGATGGATGGGCTACTAAAGTTGATTTTTCTGGAGATATTCACAAAGTTTGGATTAACGATACTAAAGAATTACACTGTGAAACAGTGATTATTTCAACGGGAGCTTCAGCTAAGTATTTGGGATTACCTTCAGAACAACATTACTTAAACATGGGTGGAGGCGTATCTGCTTGTGCAGTGTGTGACGGATTCTTTTACAGAAATCAAGAAGTAGTAATTGTTGGAGCAGGAGATAGCGCTTGTGAAGAAGCACATTACTTGGCTAAAATGTGTAAAAAAGTGACGATGCTTGTTCGTAGCGAACAGTTTAGAGCTTCAAAAATCATGGAAGCGCGTGTACGCAAAACAGAAAACATCGAAATTTTAATGCATACTGAAACTGATGAAGTTTTAGGAGATGGACAAGTAGTGACAGGTGTAAGAGTAGTAGATAGAGCTACCGGTGAGAAAAGAGAAATTCCTGCGACTGGTTTCTTCGTGGCTATTGGTCATAACCCAAATACAGAGATTTTTAAAGATTATATTACTGTTGATGAAACAGGTTATATTATAAACGAACCTGGAACTTCAAAAACTAATGTGCCGGGAGTATTTGTAGCTGGTGATGCTGCAGATCATGTTTATCGTCAAGCGATTACAGCTGCTGGAACAGGATGTATGGCAGCGCTAGATGCAGAACGTTATTTGGCAGCAAAAGAGCATTAATATTTCTTTTAAGAATAATAAAAAAGCCTGCAATTGCAGGCTTTTTTATTGAGTTAAATTATTTTGATTTTTTACGTAAAATGGCATCATCTCCAAATTTTTTAATTTCAATTTTTGGATCCCCATAAATATCAACTTCACTTTTTCCTGATGCGGTAATGCTTAAATTGCCATTAGTGTTTACAGCACATTTAGTGTATGATTCTGTTGTAAGGTTTAAGCTTTTTGAAGTAAGTTTTTGTCCGTTATAAGTAGCATTGTTATCCAATCGAAGTTTCATATCACTTGTTGTTCCTTCAATAGTTGCTTCTGCTTTTTGGTACAAGTCAATTTTTAATTTGTTTACAGTCAGTAATGCTTTTAATTCTGAATTTTTACTCATCTCTATTGAAGCATCATCACTTTTCAGATTTAATTCAACTTTAGATTTATCATTAGCAATTAATGAAAAATTAGGCGAATCAACATTTAAATATGCTTTTGAATAATCAGAAGTTTTAACAGTAATGTTACTTAAAGTAAGCCCTGAAGGAGCGTTGATTTTTGTTTCGTGTTTACTACTAATAAGTTTTAAACTATCAGTATATGTAATTCTAACTTCTAGTTTTTTGAAAGAAGAAATTTCTTTATTAGTGTTTAATCGTAATACAGTTCCGTAAAGCTTATAATCAATAGCCGAATGTAAATTATCATCCGTTTCTACTTCTAGAGCACTTTTGTCTCCTTTTACTAAAAAGATTTCAAGATTGTCTTCGGCTTCAATTTGGTCAAAGCTTCCAATTTTTTTACGCTCAGTAGTAACTAGTTTAGAACCTTTTACTTTTTCTTTTTTTTGAGCAAAAGTTAGCGTAGAAGCTAGAGTTAAGAGTAGTAGGAATGTAATTTTTTTCATTTCGAGGCATTTTGATTCTACACAAATATATAAAAAAACACCAGCAAAGCTGATGTTTTTTATTTTGTGATTTTATTTTGTCGAGACACTACCCCCAGAGCTTTCCTGCTTGCTAATTGTTTTTGGAGTTTTAGCATATTCTATACTAGAACCACTAGATGCTTGTGCTTTTAAAAGTACGATTGGGCTTACTTCTGTATTACTTCCACTCGAGCTTTGAGCGTTAACATTATTAGCTAAAAGGTTTGTGGCATCAATTGTACTTCCGCTAGAAGATAATGTTTTAAGTTCTATTGCTTTTCCTGAAGCTGTTAATGTGCTTCCACTCGTTGACTCTAAAGTTAAGTTTTCAGATTCTACTTCTGCTTCTAAAGAACTTCCACTGCTTGATTTAAGGTGAATGTTATTTCCTTTAATTGTACCATTTGTTTTTAAGCTTGAACCACTTGTAGTTTCAAGAACATCGATAATTGGCATAAAAACCTGAATAGTTTTTGATTTTACATTGTTGTAGTTATTGTATTCAGAATCAATAATAAGGGTTCCGTTTTCTACTTTGGTTGTAATTCCTTCTTGTAGGTTATCATCAGCCAGTACTACTACTTTAAAAGTTTCAGATTGTTTTACTTCACAGTCTAAACCTCTTTTTAATTCAATTTTTGTAAAATCTTTTACATTTCTTTCTTTAGAAACTACATTACCACTTCCAGTAACAGATTTTCCATTAAATGACATGGTGCAAGAACCAAATAGCAAAGCAACAAAGGCTGCTATTATTACTTTTGTTAAATGAATCATTAATTTTATCATAATAGTTTGTTTTTTAGTTGTTTATTTTGATTTGATAATGTCACCAGTGGTAACTGTTGCCTTTTTGATTGCTTTTTTTTGTGAACCTAAATATAGGTCAAAATTTGAAAAATATGAAGGGATTCCTTCTGCTTTGTGATCAATACTATTCCTAATTTCAAAGTGTAAATGTGGAAAAAAAGAACTTCCCGAAGTCCCAATTTGACCAATCATTTGACCTTGTTTTACTTTGTCTCCTTTTTTAAGATGTTTTGAGCTATCATTTTTTAAATGAGCATACATACTTAAAACATTATCACTGTGCTTTATTACTACATAATTACCGTATAGCGCTAAAGGATTATTTTTTAATGAAGGAACGTCAAAATTTTTATCATCTTTTTGAAGCGTTTCGATAGCAATTACTTCCCCATCTGCTACTGCAATTACTTCTTTGCCAAAACCAAACCAATCAGAATTGTTTTCGCCTTTCCCCAAATGTTGATTGTTGTTTTGGTCCAATATGGCAAAATCATAAGCATAACGCATAAAGTTTGCTGAAAATCCCAATTGTTTTATAAAATCAAATTCATAGTCAAAACGACGATGATGTGAATTTAAATCATGCCCATCATAGACTAGTAACTTCTCTTTTAGAGGAAGTATAAAATCGTTTTTTTGGTTGTAATTTTTGGGTTTTACGATTTTTTTTACTTCAACTGAATTATTGAAAGTAAAAGTGTATTCTAAGCTTTCTGTTGAAGGATTAACTTCAGGGAAAGGATTGAAAACCAGCTTCTGAGAAACACCATTCCAAATGGCAGATGGAATGGTGTTTATACTCGGAGCTGTTCCATTATTGTCTAAGAACTTTTGTTGTATAAGGACATTGTTTTTGTCTAAACAACGAACTTCAATTTTAGTTAATTTCAAAGTGTCTGTAGAACTATTTTGTATTTTAAAATCAAAGTTCAGAACATTATTGTTATTAACTGTTTCTATTAAAGGTTCACTTGGATAGTGTTCAATTTTAACTGCATTTTGAGCAGAAGCAGAAGCACTAATTAAGAGACCGAATAATAAAATTGATTGATTGATTTGATTGATGATTTTCATTTTACTTATTTGGTTTTGATGATTATACCATCCTCACTGATTTTTAATTCTTTTATTTCTTTAGAATTTGAAATCACAGTATCTTGTTTAATGTTTACACCATTCTCGTCTATAATAACTGTGTGACTGTCATTGTCCTCAACATCATCCCATTCATCTTCATCTGGTGGGCAGTTTAAACACTTAACTTTGCTGTCTTCAACTTTATAAGTGTATTTGTCTGAACTGTAATGTAAATTGAAAAAATCATTATCAGAGCTATCAAAATCTTCTACACTTTCATCAGTTTTAAAGTACGTCCCTTTTGGTAAGTATAAGTAAATCATTACTTCTTGTCCGCGGAATTTGTTTTTTACTTCAGTTAAGAAATAATTGTCAAAAATTATTTTATTACCTTCTACTTTAAATTTATACTCAATTTTTGTAGCTCTTTGTTTTGCTTCTGTGAATGATTTACCATTCGATTCTTTTTCAATTTGGATGTATGGTAGTCTCTCATCAGTTGGTAATACTTCAAAGTTTATGTCATTTGAATAAATTACATCTCTACCTAATGAATCTTGAACAAATTCGAAATCGCGACGATGGCTGTCTTTGCTGAAATAATCATTGTTCTTGAATTTAATTTCTAAAGTATCAGTTGGTTTTATGTTAATTGTCTCTTTTGTTACTACTTTGTTTTCAAAAGCAACTTCTGAAGCTTGACGAACACCTAGAGTGATTAGTACACCTACAGACAATATCCATAAAGCCAAAAGAGTGTATTTTGCAATATTTCCAATTGATTTTAAATTAGTTACTAAGATTTTTAATCCTAATAGAATTAAGAAGAAAAACGGAATGCCAATTGCTAGAAAGAACATGAAAGCGATAACCCACATTGAAGTATTTGTATAATTAAATGTGTTGAAATAATCTAACCAAGGCATGCTTAAATTTGAAGTTGATCCTAAAGTTATTAAGCTAATTAGTAAACTAATAATTGTTACACTTCCAATGAATATCATCATTGCTCCAATGAATTTCGCAAACACTTTCATGATGCTTACAATAATATCACCCAATGTATTTCCTACTTTTTGAGCACCTGTTTTTACATTTTCGCCCATTTGGGTATAGTCGGCATTTTTAAATTTTTCAGAAACCGACTCGAATTCTTCCTTTACTTTTTTCTCGATATTAGAAATTGTAATTGGTTCTCCTCTCATTTCTAGTTTTTCTGAAGTTGTAACCGCTTCTGGAGTAACTAACCATAAAATTAAGTAAGCTAATAAACCTGTTCCAAAACCTGCAAAAACTAATAATACTAAAACGATTCTAATCCAAACTGGATCTACACCAAAGTAATGACCTAATCCTGAACAAACTCCCGCAATTACACCAGAGTCTTTATCACGGTACAATTTTTTTGTTTTTCCGCTAGCCGTATAAGCATAATTTGTGTTTGTTGTTTTTCCGTCGTCTTCTATTTTATAGTCTTCAGGTTGTCCCATTATAGCAATAACATCATCCACATCTTTAAGACCAAGTACTTGCTTGTTGTTTGTTAGTTTTTCAGAAAATAATTCTGAAACTCTACTTTCAATATCGTTCATGATTTCGTCGCGACCTTCGATAGAAAGCGAGCTGCGTATCGCATCGAAATAACGATTTAATTTTTGATAAGCATCTTCATCAATATGGAAGAAGAAACCACCTAGATTCATATTTACTGTCTTGTTCATAGCTTTTAGTTTTGTGATGTTATTGTGTTTACAGCCCCGGCTAATTCGTTCCAGGTAACGTTTAATTCTTTTAAAAATTCATGTCCTTCTTCGGTTAAACCGTAATATTTTCTTGGCGGACCTGATGTTGATTCTTCCCAGCGATATGTTAATAAACCATCGTTTTTTAATCTAGTTAATAGTGGGTATACTGTTCCCTCCACTACTAGTAGCTTCGCGTTTTTCAGAGTGTCTAAAATTTCTGAAGTATAGGCATCTTTTTCTTTTAGTACAGATAAGATGCAGAACTCTAAAACTCCTTTACGCATCTGAGCTTTTGTGTTCTCAATGTTCATAAGATTTCTTTTTTTGTTGTTAAACTGTTCATTTTTTGATTGATGATGATTGATTTTTTGATGATGATTGAAACTTCTTTTTATTTTATAAAGTTTATTGTTAATGGGTATTTGAAATATTCTCCATCATTTGCTTTAATTGCTCCATAAATGATGTAGAAGAATTCTACTACTTTAAGCACTACAAATATTCCTGTGCAGATAACTCCAAAAACTCCTAAACCTATTAAGTTATTGATTTGCATATTGTCTAAAACAATGTTTCCACTTTCTATTTCTGACCAAGTGAAGTTGCTAAGCACTGTTCCTATAATTGTTGGAATTGCTAAAATCCCTAAAAAAATGCTATACATTAAAACGCTTAATTGAAAATTTAAAATTTGTTTTCCATGATAGTCAACAAAAGATGATTCTTTCTTTTTAGTAGACCATAAAATTCCTGGTACAATATAATTTCCAAAAGGAATTAAAAATTTAGTGAATGCACTTAAATGAATAATAGATGCATAATTTTTTTCGTGTTTTGTGATAGTTAATGTTTCCATGATGATTGTTTTATTTGATTAATGATGTTTTGAATAGTTGTTGAAATTAACTAATACTTTCTTTAGCTTATTAATTTCTTATACAAAGATAATGTAAAAAACAGGTACTATGCAAAACAAAGTAATGTAATTTAACAAAATATTAACAAATAAAAATATTAGGCATGCATAGTATTTTTTTGTAGATTAGCGAAAAATCTAGCGTTATGAAGTTTACACCTGCAAAATTGAATACTTTTTTATTTTTTAAATTACCATCAGCTTTTTGGTCTGGAGTACGTGTTAAAGTGATAGAAGATACCACTTGTGTTGCAACAGTAAAGCATCGTTGGTTTAATCAAAATCCATTTAATTCAATGTACTTCGCGGTACAGGCAATGGCTGCGGAGTTGACTACTGGTGCTTTAGTAATGAAGCAAATTAAAGATAGTGGTAAGAGTATTTCAATGTTGGTTGCGAATAATAAATGCTCATTTACCAAAAAAGCGACAGGTAGAATTACTTTTACTTGTACAGACGGTAACTTGATAACAGAAGCTATTAAGAATACAATTGCCACTGGTGAAGGGCAAACCTTTTGGATGAAATCTATTGGGACCGACGAAAAAGGAGATCAAGTTTCTACAATGGAATTTGAATGGACTATTCGCATTAAGAAATAGGTTTTAAAAGTTAAAATCACCACAATTAAGAAATACTTATGACAATCTTTCAGTAAATTTGAAAGAAAAGTCCCAAGCTATGAAAGTATTAATTACAGGTGCTACTGGTTTGGTTGGTAAAGAGGTTGTTGATTTGCTGTTACAAAACGGCATTAAAATTAACTATTTAACGACTTCCAAAAACAAAATACATTATCAGCCAAATTATAGCGGTTTTTATTGGAATCCCGAAGCAGGCGTCATTGACGAAAACTGTTTAATAGGGGTAAGTGTAATAATTAATTTAGCTGGTTCAAGTATTGCTCAAAGATGGACACAGAAAAATAAAGAGGAAATTCTTGAAAGCCGAGTTCTTTCTGCAAACCTTTTGTATAACACGCTTAAGCATAATCCACATACTGTAACTCAGGTTATTTCTGCGTCTGCGATTGGAATTTATCCCAGCCATCTTACTCAACTATATAACGAAGATTTTTCACAATTTAAAGACACATTTTTAAGTAATGTAACTTCAAAATGGGAAGATTCTATTAGTCAAATAGAACGTTTAGGGATTAAAGTTTGTAAGTTAAGGATAGGTTTGGTGTTGTCTAAAAATGGAGGCGCATTACCTGAAATGGTTAAGCCTATAAAAATGGCAATGGGTGCTCCTTTTGGTTCGGGAAAGCAAATGCAGTCTTGGATACACATAAAAGATCTGGCTTCAATTTTTTTATTTGCCATTCAGAAACACTTAAAAGGAGTTTATAATGCTGTAGCCCCTAATCCGGTTTCAAATAAAGAACTGATAAAAGCAATAGCAGAGACATTGGATGTACCATTGCTTTTACCTAATGTTCCTAAATTTGTTCTTAAGTTACTTCTAGGTGAAATGCACACACTTCTTTTAGAAAGTCAAAATGTGAGCTCAAATAAAATTCAAGCTGAAGGATTTCATTTTCAATTTAAATCCGTTCATGCTGCTTTAGAGCAAATATTAAAAGAATAGCGCTTATTTTTTTGCTTTCACATAAACCTGAACTTCAATTTCATCTGAAATGAATTTATCACCAATATCTGCAAAAATGGATTTTGAAGCATAGTTTATATTCCAGAAAGTTCTGTTGAGTCTAAGTGGTTCACTGTTGATAGATATTTCGTCCCCTGATATTTTTATAGTTGCAGGAAAGTTAACAGCTTTTGTAACTCCTTTTATCGATAGGTTACCATAAATGATGTTTTTGTCACCATCTTTCTCAATTTTACTAATTTTAAAATCACTAGTAGGGTATTTTTTTACATTAAAGAAATGATCTTTTTTTTCATTCTCTCCTGTACCTTTTAAGTGATTTTCAAGATCTTCTTTACCATCTCCAGCTTTTAAATCGGTTACTGTAATAGTATTCATATCAATAAAAAACTGACCGCCAGTAATTACGCTGTCTTTAATATTTATAAAACCTTCTTTTAGATGAATTGTACCATTATGTTTACCAGTAAGTTTAAAACCAGTCCAATTAACAACAGATTCTGTTGTGTTTACGGCAAATTTATCACCAGTTGAATTAGAAATTTCCATTGGATCTTGATTGCCATCAATATCAACTTTTTCTTTCTTACAAGAAAATATAGAAAAACAAGAGATAAGAGCTAGGCTTAGAACAATTTTTTTCATGGTGAACATTTTTTAACGGTTAATTAATTAGTAGTCACTAAGTTATTTATTATAATTTGTCTTTGCAAGCTTTGTGTAAAAATATTAATGACAATTTGGCATTTTTAAACCTTTGGCAGTACATTTGCAGACAATTATTGAAAATAAAATTTCATACAGAGTTTAGATATATGAATGCCAAAAATAAAGAGATGGAGCAAGAGTTGAATGAAACTAACCCAGAAATCAATCAGGAGCAAACTCAAGAAGCTACTCCAGAATTGTCAGTTGAAGAGAAATTAACACAAGAGTTAGCGGTAGAGAAAGATAAGTTTTTGCGTTTATTTGCAGAATTCGAAAACTATAAAAAACGTACTTCAAAAGAAAGAATTGAGCTTTTTAAAACAGCGGGACAAGAAGTTTTACAGGCTATGTTGCCAGTTTTAGACGATTTTGATAGAGCTTGGGCTCAAATTTCAAAATCAGAAGACGAAGCTTTAGTAAAAGGAGTTGAATTAATCCAAGAAAAATTAAAATCAACTTTAATTTCCAAAGGATTAGAGGAAGTTGAAATTAAGCAAGGCGATATTTTTGATGCAGATTTTGCAGAGGCTATAACACAAATTCCTGCAGGTGATGACTTAAAAGGTAAAATTGTGGACGTAGTTGAAAAAGGATATAAGTTAGGAGATAAAATTATTCGTTTTCCAAAAGTAGTTATTGGAAATTAATATTAAATGTCACCCTGAGCGAGTTGAAGGGAAAAGATTATGAGCAAAAAAGATTATTACGAGATATTAGGGGTTGCTAAAGGAGCTACAGAAGCTGAAATTAAAAAGGCGTATCGCAAGAAAGCCATTGAGTTTCATCCTGATAAAAACCCAGGAGACAAACAAGCTGAAGAAAATTTCAAACAGGCTGCCGAGGCTTATGAGGTTTTAAGCGATGCAGATAAGCGTGCTAAATACGATCAGTATGGTCATGCTGCATTTGATGGTGCTGGAGGTTTTGGTGGAGGTCATCACATGAATATGGATGATATCTTTAGTCAGTTTGGAGATATTTTCGGTAGTGCTTTTGGTGGCGGCTTTGGTGGTTTTGGCGGAGGCGGAGGTCAACGTCGTGCAAAAGGAAGTAATTTGCGTATAAAAGTTAAACTTACTTTAGAAGAAATTGCTAACGGAGTTGAGAAAAAAGTTAAAGTAAAACGTAAAGTTCAGGCACCTGGTGTTACTTATAAAACTTGTCCAACTTGTAACGGTCAAGGTCAGGTGATGAGAGTTACCAATACAATACTTGGTCGCATGCAAACAGCAACTACATGTCCTACATGCGGTGGTATTGGGCAATCTATCGACAAAAAACCAAATGAAGCAGATGCTCATGGAATGATTACTGAGGATGATACGGTATCAATCAAAATTCCCGCAGGAGTTGTAGATGGTATGCAACTTAAAGTTTCTGGAAAAGGGAATGATGCGCCAGGAAATGGTATTGCAGGTGATTTAATAGTAGCTATTGAAGAAATAGAACATGAGTTTTTGAAACGTGAAGGTGAGAACTTGCATTACGATTTATACATAAGTTATCCCGAAGCTGTTTTAGGAGCTTCAAAAGAAATTGATGCTGTAAACGGTAAAGTTCGTATAAAACTTGAAGAAGGAATCCAATCTGGGAAAATACTTCGCTTAAAAGGAAAAGGAATTCCAAGTTTAAACAGCTATGGCAGCGGAGACTTGTTAGTTCATGTTAATGTTTGGACGCCTAAAAATCTTTCTAAAGAGCAAAAGAAATTCTTTGAAAGCAATTTAGAAGATGCTAATTTCATTCCAAAACCTGAAAAATCAGAAAAGTCTTTTTTTGAGAAAGTAAAAGACATGTTTTCATAATAAATAAATAGTTACAAAAAAATCCCACAATTTTGTGGGATTTTTTTGTAACATTTTTATTCTAGTTGTATCTAATTTCATAACAACAGAAATTCTTATTTTTACAAAAATCAATCATTTCGAATGAGTAACATACTTGAAGTAAAAGACGTAGTTAAACAATACGGAGATTACACAGCATTAAATTCAGTTTCACTGCAAGTCCCAAAAGGCAGTATTTATGGTTTGTTAGGGCCTAACGGAGCTGGAAAAACTTCATTAATTCGTATCATCAATCAAATTACAATGCCAGATTCTGGTGAAGTGATTTTAGATGGAGAAAAATTAGCTCCTAATCACGTTTCGGTTATTGGGTATATGCCAGAAGAGCGTGGTTTATACAAAACAATGAAAGTAGGTGAGCAAGCACTTTATTTGGCACAATTAAAAGGAATGTCAAAGGCAGATGCTCAAAAGCAGCTAAAATATTGGTTCGAAAAATTTGAAATTGAAGGTTGGTGGAACAAAAAAATCCAAGAGCTTTCTAAAGGTATGGCTCAAAAAATTCAGTTCATTGTTACCATTTTGCATCAGCCAAAATTGTTAATTCTTGATGAACCATTTTCAGGATTTGATCCAGTTAATGCTAATTTAATCAAAGATGAAATCATCGAATTGAATAAAAAAGGAACTTCTGTAATTTTTTCAACTCACAGAATGGAAAGTGTTGAGGAAATGTGTGATTATATTGCTTTAATTCATAAGTCAAATAAACTTATTGAAGGAAAGTTGGAAGATGTAAAACGTCAATATCGTACACATAAATTCCAAGTAGGTATTATTTCTAATAATGTTGAAGGATTAATGTATGATTTAACTCAAAAATTCACTGTAGGTCAAACTAATTTTAAATCATTAAACGATGATTTAAAGTTAGAAGTAGATTTAGGAAATGCAACACAAAACGAATTATTGTCAATTTTAACTAAAAATGGACAAGTGACGCATTTTACTGAAACTATTCCGAGTGTGAACGATATTTTTATTCAAACAGTTACAAATCAAAAATAATGGGAGTTTTATCTTTAATCATAAAAAGGGAATTTATTGCCAAGGTGCGTAATAAATCATTTATAGTAATGACTTTTCTTAGTCCATTACTAATTGTGGGAATGTCTTTTTTAATTGGTTTTTTGGCCAATATGAACAAAGGTGAAATTACCAAAATTGCTATTCATGATGAAGCAGGAATTTTAAAATCTGATTTTAAAAATGATAAAGAAACACAATATGTTGATTTGTCTGCAATGCCTTTGAAATTAGCAAAAGATACTGCCGAGAAAAACTATGAAGGGTTAATCTATGTTCCAAAAGTTGCAGATACTAAGGAATTGATTTCAAAAGTGGAATATATTTCTGATGAAAGCCCAAGTTTGGATTTTGTTTCAGATATCGAAAAAGTAGTTGACAATCAATTGACAAATGATAATTTAAAAGCATTAGGGTTTGATTCAACAAAAATTGAAGAGGCTAAAGTAAATTCTGAATTACACATCACTAAATTTTCAGGCGAAGAAGGGTTAAAGTATTTAAATGAGATAAAAGTGTTCTTTGGTGGAGCTTTTGGATACTTAATTATGATGTTTATTATTATCTACGGAAACTTTGTAATGCGTAGCGTAATTGAAGAAAAAACATCAAGAATTATTGAAGTAATCATCTCTTCAGTTAAACCTTATCAGTTAATGATGGGTAAAATTATTGGGAATTCTTTAGCGGGTATTTTACAGTTTGCTATTTGGGTAGCATTAGGTCTTGTTTTATTATTTGGATTAAACATGTTTTTTGGCGGAACTGCCGATGCAGCGACAACTGCTGGAGCAATGCAACAATTACCTCAAGGAGCAGCAAATGTAACTTCGTTAATCGATAAAGTTAACCTGTATTATAACGAAATTCCAGTATTTACAACAATAATTTTCTTCTTAGTTTATTTTGTTGGTGGATATTTCCTTTACAGTTCATTATATGCTGCTATTGGTGCAGCAGTAGATTCTGAAACAGATTCGCAACAGTTTTTGTTTCCTATCATTATGCCATTAATGTTAGGTATTTATGTTGGATTTTTCACTGTTGTAAACGATCCACACGGAACTGTGGCTACAGTGTTTTCAATGATTCCATTTACATCGCCTATCGTAATGCTAATGCGTATTCCATTTGGTGTGCCATGGTGGCAAATTGCATTGTCAATTACATTGTTGTTTGGAACATTTTTGGGAGTAGTTTGGTTTGCTTCTAAAATATACCGTGTAGGAATTTTAATGTACGGTAAAAAACCAACTTGGAAAGAATTGTATAAATGGTTAAAGTATTAATCAAATAATAAAATAGTTTATGATTGAAGGATCTAAAGATTTTTGTCTTTAAATCCTTTTGTCTTTTTATCTTTATATCCAAATTAGAAAGTAATGTCAAGAATATTAATTATTGAAGATGAAGCGGCAATTCGAAGAGTTTTAGTCAAAATTCTCTCGGAAGAAAGCGAAACATATAAAGTTGATGAAGCTGAAGATGGTGCTAAAGGTCTTGAGAAGGCAACAAATGAAGATTATGATTTGATTTTGTGTGACATCAAAATGCCAAAGATGGATGGTGTTGAGGTTCTCGAAGCTGTTAAGAAGATAAAGCCTGAAATTCCAATGGTGATGATTTCGGGTCACGGAGATTTAGAAACTGCTGTTAATACCATGCGTTTAGGAGCTTTCGATTATATTTCTAAGCCACCCGATTTAAATCGTTTGCTAAATACGGTTCGTAATGCTTTAGATAGAAAAAAACTTGTTGTTGAGAACAAAATTCTTAAAAAGAAAGTCTCAAAAAACTATGAAATGATAGGGGATAGTGAAGCTATTAATCATATAAAAGATATGATAGAAAAGGTTGCTCCTACTGAAGCTCGTGTTCTTATTACAGGGCCTAACGGAACTGGAAAAGAATTAGTGGCACATCAAATACACGAAAAGAGTGAACGTTCATCTGGACCAATTGTCGAAGTGAACTGTGCAGCTATTCCATCTGAATTAATTGAGAGTGAATTATTTGGTCACATAAAAGGAGCATTTACCTCTGCAGTAAAAGATAGAGCAGGAAAATTTGAAGCTGCTGATGGAGGAACTATTTTTCTTGACGAAATAGGTGATATGAGTCTACCTGCACAAGCTAAAGTCTTACGTGCTTTGCAAGAAAATTTAATCCAAAGAGTTGGGGCCGATAAAGACATTAAAGTTAACGTTCGTGTTGTTGCTGCTACAAATAAAGATCTTAAAAAAGAGATCTCAGAGGGTCGTTTCCGCGAAGATTTATACCATCGTTTAGCAGTTATATTGGTTAAAGTTCCAGCTTTAAACGATAGAAGAGATGATATTCCGGCATTAGTAGAACATTTTGCAGCTAAAATAGCAGGTGAGCAAGGTAGTGCTGTAAAATCTTTTTCCAAAGGAGCAATCAAATTGCTTCAGGAATATGATTGGACAGGTAACATTCGTGAGTTAAGAAACGTAGTTGAACGTTTAATAATTCTTGGAGGAAATGAAATTTCTGAAAATGATGTGAAGCTTTTTGCTTCAAAATAATAATAATATGCAATTAAAAAAAATAAATCCCAACCTTCAGCAAGCGCTTGTTGAAAATGGATTAACAGATCCAACAGACATTCAAAAAGATTGTTTTAGTACACTAAAAAGTGGTGCTGATGCAGTTGTTATAATGCCAGAAGGAGAGGGTAAATCTACAACAATCGCTTATACTGTTATTCAAAAGATTGAAAAAGCAGTTGGTGAATCTACAAGAGCTTTAATTATTGTTAAAGATAAAGAAGCGGTGTTGGAAATGGTAGATATGTTTCAAAAGTTTGGGAAGTACACTAATTTGAGAGTAATTGGAGTGAATGATAAAACAGATATCGACGACGAAAAAAATATTATTTCGGCGGGAATGGATGTTTTAATTGGGACGCCAAATAAAATAAATGCCATGTTTTCAGGAGCTGGTTTCAATATGAATACGATTAAAATATTTGTGGTTGATGATGCCGATGAACTTTTCAAACTACGTTTGGAACCAATTATTCAAAGATTGTCCATGAGTGTTGAAAAAACACAACGATTATTTTTTGCTTCTCAATTAACAGAAAGAATAGAAATCCTTGCAGATAAAATCATGATTGATCCATTCCTTTTTGGGGTTGATGATTATGAAGAGGAAGATGATGAATAAAATTAAAAAAGATAAAAGCTATGGCATTAATGAAAATATTTTCTGGAAGTCAAATTTTGGCACAAGCTTTACAAGTTAAACTGGAAGCAGCTGAAATTTCTACAGTAGTTAAAAACAATATTCAATCAGGAATTATTGCTGGCTTTGGGACATCGGGTCAGGCAGTTGAAGTTTTTATTGAAAAACATGATTTGATAAAAGCCAACCTAATTATTGAAGAGTTTAAGATGAGTATTTAATATTCTAAAATAACAAAAGATTGAAGGACTACCATTGGTAGTCTTTTTTGTATTTTTAAACATTGACTTACTTATGAAACAATTCAAATTTTTATTGCTTTCTTTTCTGGGGATTTTTGCAGGTCTCTATGTTATATATGTGAGTTATTTTTATTTTAATCAGGAGGAGATGGTTTTTGTTCAATATAAATTGGATGAAAATTACAATTTTAATTTTGAAAATAATTTTGAAGAAGTTAAACTAAAATCCTTTGATGGAAAATATCAGCATGGAATTTTATTTAAAGCAAATGGCCCTAAAGGCTTAGTATTTTACCTCCATGGTAATGCAGGAGCAGTTGATAGTTGGGGAAGAATTTCTAAAACCTATACCGATTTAGGTTATGATATTTTTATTTTAGATTACAGGAGTTTTGGAAAAAGTGAAGGTGAAATTGAAAATGAAGAACAGATTTTAAAAGATGTACAAATAGTATTTGATTCAGTATCAAAAAAATATAAAAAGAACATTATTATTGGTTATTCAATTGGAACTGGAGTAGCGTCATGTTTGGCTTCAATAAGAAAAAATGACATCTTAATTTTAAAGGCACCATTTGATAATTTTTTAAAATTCACAGAAGGGAGAGTTCCATATTTTCCTAATTCTTTAAAGAAGTTTCGTTTCGAAACAGATAAAAATTTAAGTAAAATCAAAACACCTATTTACTTGTTTCATGGAAACAAGGATCAATTAATTTCAGTAGAAAATTCATTTAGACTAAAACAGGTATTGAAGTCAACAGATAGTCTTTTTATACTTGAAGGTCAGAAGCATTTAGGAATAAATGAAAATGTTGAGTATAAGCAAAAAATTACAGAATTGTTAAAATAATTTATTTACTATTTAATCTATTATATTTCTTCATCACTTCCTTTAATATATTATGAGGAATACCATAAAATTTATTATTATTAATACCTTCCATATCATCTGCAGCGACTAAAGTATTGATAACAGCTTCTTCAGTTGCTTGAACAGTTGCTTTGAAAATTGGATTTAATTTTTCTTTTGGAAGTACATTCCAAGTTTGAATCGTTCCTTTTTCATCTAGTTTGGGTTCAGCTGTTGATAAAGCCAAGAAAATTTCACCAGAACTATCATTTGTGAACGTTCCTGTTCTAGCCAATCCGTGAGTAATGTGTTTTGCAACCAACTTAAGTTGACTTGGTAAAAGAGGGGCATCTGTTGCAACAAACACAATAGCAGAACCATCTTTTCTTTTAGCATCATTAAGTACAGGTTTGTAATCTTTTATTTCCTTGCCCACAGGAACTCCAGAAATCATTAAATCTGATCTTCCTCCAAAATTTGCTTGAATAAAAACACCTAAAGTATATTGCTTTCCATCAATAGTAAATGTTCTTGAAGCAGTACCACTTCCTCCTTTAAAATGATAAAGTGCCATACCAGTTCCTCCACCAACATTTCCTTCCTCAATTGGTCCGCTTTTCGCTTTTTCCAATGCCTCCCAAACATGTTCTTTTTTTACATGAAAACCATTTATATCATTTAACATGCCATCCCAAGTTTCTGCGACTATAGGTAAACCAAATGAAAAATCGATAAAATCACCTTGAGAGAATTTTTTATAACTCCATTCGCCAATTGCATCTCTAACAGTACCAACACTATTTGTATTTGTGATACCAATTGCGCCATAACCAAGACCATAGTCTTCAACGTTTGCAATTCCTGTCATTTCACCATCTCCATTTAAGCTATACCATGCAACAGGATAGCTATTCGCTGTTTTTCCTTTAGGAAGTATTACTGTGACACCAGTTCTCACTGGTCCTTTTCCTGGCTCAAGTTTTCCGTTTCCTTCAATAATTGTTTTATAACCAACTTCAATTCCAGAAACATCTGTTATGGCATTATTTTTCCCAGTTGTACCATCAAATGGAATTCCGAGATCTCTTGCTCTTGGTTTTGTTTGAGCGTTGATAATTAATGATGTAACTAAAGCTGTTGTTATAATTATTTGTTTCATTTAATTTATTTGATATATCAAACAATTTTATGAATAAAAAAGAAATTGGTTTGATAAAAAATTGTTAATTCTTTTAAAATTAATAAAAGTTGCTGAGTTTTAGTTCTGAAGTCTTGATTTTCAAATTGCAAAATTTTTAAATTAAACTATCTTTGCACCTTCAAAATCGAAAATATGATTACAGTAAACGATATCGCGGTAGAATTTGGTGGAACAACGCTTTTTAGCGATGTAACTTTTGCTATTAACGAGAATGACAGAATTGCCCTTATGGGTAAAAACGGAGCGGGAAAATCAACACTTTTAAAAATTGTAGCAGGAGAAAATAAACCTACTCGTGGAGGAATTTCGGCGCCAAGCGATGCTGTAATTGCCTATTTGCCTCAACATTTATTGTTAAATGATGATTGTACTGTAATCGAAGAAGCTTCAAAAGCATTTTCTACAGTTTTGGGAATGAAAGCTGAGATTGATGAAATCAATGAACAATTAACCATTCGTACAGATTATGAAAGTGACGATTACATGAAGTTAATTGAGCGTGTATCTGAACTTTCTGAAAAATACTATTCAATTGAAGAAGTAAACTACGAGGCTGAAGTTGAAAAAGTATTAAAAGGATTGGGTTTTGAAAGAGAAGACTTTACTCGCAAAACATCTGAATTTTCAGGAGGATGGAGAATGCGTATCGAATTGGCCAAAATTCTTTTGAAAAAGCCTGATTTAATTTTACTGGATGAGCCTACAAATCACTTGGATATGGAGAGTATTCAGTGGTTAGAAGAGTTCTTAATCAATTCGGCTAAAGCAGTAATGGTAATTTCTCACGACCGTGCTTTTGTTGATGCGATTACCAATCGTACTATTGAAGTAACTATGGGACGTATTTATGATTACAAAGCTAAATATTCTGATTATTTAGAATTGCGTAAAGACAGAAGAATACATCAGCAAAAAGCATTCGACGAACAACAAAAATTTATTGCTGATAATCAAGCATTTATTGAGCGATTCAGAGGTACTTTTTCTAAGACTGAACAAGTACAGTCACGTGTGCGTATGTTGGAAAAATTGGTTTTGGTTGAGGTTGATGAAGTAGATTCATCGGCACTTAAACTTAAATTTCCTCCATCACCACGCTCTGGGCAATATCCTGTTGTTGTAGAAGAATTAACAAAATCATACGG
>CBFHBH010000006.1:0-17904 GCA_965653735.1 uncultured Flavobacterium sp.
TTCGGAAGTTAATACTTTTTACTTTGATAAATTTTTCCATTTAACTGAAGATATCACACTAACGGATTCAATTTTAAGAACTCCAAGAGAAATAAGAGAAGCTTTTGATAATGACAAAATAAGTACTTTAAAAGATATTATGTGGCTTAGAATTGAGTTTCCAGAAGTCATAAACAGTGCAATTTTTGAAAGTATAAATTTCACTTTAAATTGTTTTCCGGTAATAAATAAAAAACTGATAAACTTAGCTCAAAGAATTGATCCGTTCATTAATACCATTTAAAAGATTTTTCTAATAAATCATTAGAAGCCGGTCAAGCAAGTTTAAGGAGTAATGGAGTGAATCGTTTTGATGAACGTAATGCTTCCGAGATGATGCAATACCTTTTAGAATTACTAAAAGATGAAAGTGCTTCTTTCTCAGTATTGGGCGGAGATTTTGTAAGAAGTATAATTGGTGAAATGAACCAGCTTATTGCAACACTAGAACAGCAAACAAAAGAAAGTTCATTTTTAAAATCTAATTTTCCTTATGTTGTGGTTAAATCTAAATTATTAGATGAAAGAACTGAAAATGATACTTTTTTTGTCAATTTCTGGTCAACATGTGGGGAAGATGCTAATGATATTAAGCCTGGAACAAAGCTAGAATTACCTTTTGGAACTGATTTTATAGGAAATTCGATGTATTTGGTACAACCAAGTGTAGGAGGCAAGACAAGACTTACTTCGAGAGAAAAAATTCTTTCTTATCGTGAAGCTTTATTGTCGCATGGAAGGATTGTAACGTTTGCTGATATTAAAACATTTTGTTTAAAGCATTTTGGTCATACAATTTCTAGAATTGAAGTAGATAAAGGAACCAAAATAGATCCTTCTTTGAAAACAGGATTTGTAAGAACAATTGATATTAAAGTATTTAAAAATACAGATGATGAAATTCATTTTTCAGATAATGAATGGAATTATTTATGCGATAATTTGATGCATAAACTTGATCAAGTTTCATCTAATATTTATCCATACAGATTAATAGTAAATTAAAGTTAAGTCAACAAAAAAGGAGCTTAAAAGCTCCTTTTTTATTAATTTATATCCCAAATTAAATTATTGTCCTTTAAGCTGACAGTAACGTTACTTCCTTCAAGGACTTCGTTTGAAATTATTTTTTTGGCCAATGGTCTTCTAAGCTCAGAACGTATAATTCCTTTTAAAGGTCTTGCTCCATATGTAGCATTAAATCCATTATCTACTAAAAATGATTTAGCTTCTTCAGAAATATTGATTGAAATTTCTAATGACTTAAGTAAGTCATATAACTCTTTTTTAAGATGGATTTCAAAAATTCCAAGAGCATTTTCTTTAGAAATTGGAGCGAAAGGAATAATCTCAGTCAAACGTCCAAGGAATTCAGGTCTAAAATGTTTAGTCATGATTTCCATCAATTGATTTGATGATGGGTAACCACTACCATTTGTAATTGACTCAACTATAAACTGAGAACCAATATTTGATGTAAATAAAATGAGAGCATTTGAAAAATCACCTTCTTTTCCTAAACGATCGTGAAGTTTTCCTTCATCCATAATTTGTAAGAATACATCAAAAACCGAAGGATGTGCTTTTTCGATTTCATCAAAAAGAACGATAGAGTAGGGCTTTTGTCTAATTTTATTCACAAGTAATCCTCCATCTTCATAACCCACATATCCGGGAGGTGCTCCATATAACAATGCTGCTGAATGCTCTTCTTTAAACTCAGACATATCGAAACGGATAATAGCACTTTCGTCTTGAAAAAGAAAATCTGCTAATGATTTTGCTAATTCTGTTTTACCAGTTCCTGTTGGCCCTAAAAAGAAGAAGGAACCCATGGGTTGACCAGCTTTACTTAAACCTGATCTAGATTCTAGTACAGATTCAGAAACTATTTCAATGGCTAAATCTTGACCAACAACTCTTTTCTTTAAAATCTCCTCCATGTTTTGAAGACGATCTTTCTCTTCACTTTGCAATTTTCCTAATGGAATATTTGTTTTTTGAGCCACAATTGCACCCAAATCAATTGGTTCGATATGGTCTTTTTTACTTTGTGCAATTGTAGTAAGTCTTTCTAAAAGATTTTCTAATTTAGAAATTAAAGTTTCTGCATCAATTTCTGTTAAATTTTCATCTTCAGTATGTTGCTCTTGAGTTAATAAATAATGAGCTTTGCGTTTAATATCTTCATAAAACCATTTGGCTTCTTGTAATTTTGCTTCTTCATTTAGCTCTTTTATTGTCTCCAATTTTTTCAATAAAATATCCTTTTCAGAAAGAAATGATTCTCCAGCTGTTTTAATAACTGACATTGTTCTGTCTAGTAAATTAAGTGCAGATTCCGGTAGGCTTTTTTCTTTCAGATAGCGCTTAGATAATCGGATAGATTCTCTAATAGTATCATCACTAGTTTTGATATTGTGGTGTGCTTGATATGATTTTAATGCCGTTTTGATTATTCTGAAAGCTTTTTCATCATCAGGTTCATCAATTTTTATCATTTCGAACATGCCTGATAATACTTCGTCTTTTTCAATTTTTTTAGTGAATTCATCAACAGTCGTAGTTGCAATCAACGTTAATCCTTTTGACAACTCACTTTTTAATATGCTAGAAATTCCAGCATTATCACTGTTTTTATCTAATAAAACATGAATTCCATCAATAACTAAAATTGCTTTTGGATATGATTTTAGCTCCTGAATCAGTTTTTTCAGTCTGTCTTCAATTTCACCTTTATATGATGCTCCTGCAATGAGTGTTCCTAAATCTAATTCGAAAACTTCAGTATTAAGAAGTTTTTCAGGAACCTGATTAGAAACAATAGCGTTGGCAAAACCATTTATAACTGATGATTTTCCAACACCAGGATAACCATTAAGTAGTACATTAGGTTTAGAAAAACGACATAAAATTTCTGTGATTTCTTTTATCTCTTTATCTCTACCAACAATTTCGATTTTATTCTTTTTAAGTTTAGCTGTTTTATTTGAACAATATTTGTGAATGTATTTAGAAACAGATCTTTCTGAAGGCAGATTCATTAATTCTGAGTTCAATTTCCCATCTTCTCTTTCTGTAAGTAATTCAGAGCGAGTAACAGGAAAGCTTTTCATTTGATCAAAGTTGAAACCTACTCCGGGTGTTGCTAGTGCAACCATAGTTGCAAATAAATCAATCTCTTCTTTTCCTAAAATATCACGTACAGCATCAGCTTCTGCAATAATATCGTCAATGCTTTCGTGCGCTTCAACTTCGGTTGGTTTATTGCTCTTTGGAAATTCATCTATTCTAACTTCTGCCCATTCTTCAATGAAAAAAACATCTTTTCCCATCGATTCTAATTCTTTTAAAAGCGACAAATCACGATGCAAAATTGCTTTTAATAAATGTGCAGCAGTATAATGGTTTTGTTTAGCTTCATGAGCTATTCTTTTAGCTATTTCAAGTGCTGATTGAAGTTCTTCATGAAAAATTATATTTTCTGTAATCATTTTTTCTCTTTTTTATTAATCTTCAGTCCAACCAATAAGTCCTTTTACTTTGTAAGTAATGGTAAAACCATCAATACAATTTAGATTATCTTTTGTAAGTCGGAATGATTCAATTTTAATTTCTTTTCCTTTTATTCTTTTGCAAAACTCTTCAAATGATATTACTTGGTCGCCATTTTTGATAACAGGAATTTGATAGTTGCCACAAATGTATTTGCTGAAATCTTCTTTTTCTTTAGTTTGATTTGCTACTTGATGAAGTAGTAACTCAAATTGATTTTCGGAAATATCAGGAGCAAATTCGCTTATATGTCTTTCGCGTGAACGAGTTGGAATTGTTTTTAGTATTTTATCTGTAGCATCAGGTTTAGGATTTCCCTTTGGTTTATAGAAGGCTTCTACAGGTTTTTCATAAGTGTAACCTTCCTCAAGCATCATTTCACTATCTTTTTTGAATGCTGGGCGTGGTTTAATGTAAATTATTTTTGAAGTTTTAAACTTATATTCTCCGTTTACAATAAGTGTAACTGTTTTAGGACCAGGTGTTCTAAAACTATAATTAGGAAATTCATTGGTGTTATCAATTTGACCTGTTTCACCGAAACTCCATTCCCAAGAAAAAGTTTCATTCGTATAGTATTTATATGTGAAGTTAACTTTTTGTCCAACAGCAGCAATTTTAGGGGCTATAATTACAGGTAACTTAGTTCTGTCAAGTATTTCGCCATGATTTTTAATTTGAATTTTTTTCTCTTTCAAGCAAAAACCATTAATCACTAATGTGATTGTATAAACACCAGGCTCAGTATATTTATGAAGTGCATGATTTTTTGTTTCTCTAGGACTGCCATCTCCAAAGTCCCATTTCCAATCAGTTGCATTAGGAGTCTCATTATGAAATTCAATTACTTCACCAACTGAAAAATTTTCGGCAACTATATAAAAGTCAGAAGTGTCACAATCAACATGCTTTTTATATTTAAAACTAAATATTACAACACTTACTAATAATAGTAAAACAAAGAGTGATATAATTTTTGTCTCAAAATTTGAAAAGACAAGTTTAAAGCTATTGCTATTTTTTTTCATATCATTAATAGATGATTAATCATTAATCCAAATGAGGTGTTTTTTTATTTTATAAGTAATTTCAACATTGATAATACAATTACTTTCATTTGTTGTAAGTCTGATTTTTGAGATTTTCAACGTCTTTCCAATAAGTTTTTTGCAAAACTCATCGAAAGGCATAATCTTAGAGTCATTTATTAGCACAGGAATTTTAAAATCATCACATAAAAAAGCTCCAAAATCGTCTTTGGTTTTACTTTGTTTTGCAACTTGGTGTAATAATATTTCAAATTGCTCTTCTGAAATGGAGGGCGCCATGTTTTTGCCTTTAATCGAGTTTTTTGATTTCTTTTTTGAAGAAGGAGGAACCACAGGTAAAGTCATAGCAAATTCTTCGGCAGGATCAATTTGAGCAGGTCCTTTTTTTAATTTTAATGGTTTTATTTCTACATCTTCTGCGTAAGCCTGCGTAATTTCTTGTTCCTTTGGTTTAACTAAAATTGTTTGGGATGTTATACTGTTTATATTTCCATTTATGATTAATGTAACTTTTTTTATTCCAGGGGTTCTATAAGTGTGAGTTGGATTGCTATCTGTATTATCTAATCTTGAAGATTCACCAAAACTCCATTCCCATGAAAATATATCTGTTCCACTGTAATAATAATCAAACATTACTTCTTCACCAACTTTTACCACTTTTGGAGCAATAATCTCTGGAACTCTAATCTTTTTAGACAAATCTCCTACAGATTTAATTACTACATCTTTATAGGTAATACAATTGTCATTTAAGGTTAATGTAACTCTGTATTTACCAGGTTTCTTGTATATATGAGTTGTGTTTTTTTCGTATTCATTTTTTGAATTATCACCAAAATCCCATTTCCATGTGCTTGCATTTGGTGTTTCATTATAAAACTCAATAGTTTCTCCTTCAAGCCTATTTTTAGCAACAACATAAAATGTTGAATTTTCACAATCCACATTATTAATTGCTTTTGAAAAAAAGAAAATTGTACCTACAATCATTAAAGCAATAAACAAACCTAGTATTCTATAATCAAAGTTTATTAATAAGTTTTGTACGCTTCTTACTCCGCGATTCATGTTTTTTTTTGACACGAACTTAAATAAAAAAAATATTTACCACTAATTTTTTATGTAAAATTTCTTACAATTAAATAAATTTTATATTTTTGAATCTGTAAGAATTTAATTATTTATTGAAAATCAAAGCTTTAGCGAATTTTCTTACATCGTATGCGTTAATAGTCTGTAAAATTTCTTCATTTAAAATTTGTTTATTTCATAAAAATTATATTTTTGTAAGGAATTACTTATAAAATAATATAATTGCTTTGAAAAAAATACTTCCTATAGCTTTAATATTAATTGTTGTCGCAGCTTGTGGCACACCAAAATACATTGAAGAAGTTCCTTTAAAATTAAAGTTTGATGAACAAAAAATCAAAAAAACTTTAGGTATTAAAGAAAATCAAAATAATCAACGTTTGGCAGATCAATATGAAGAAGGTTTGACAGATGAGCAAATAAGGGTAAAGGAAAAGTATGCAGTTTTGTTAAGTGTAAGACCTGACGAGATAAAGCATTATGATTTTTACGAGTACATAGATAAATGGCTTGGTACACCTTATGGAAATAGGTCATTTTCTAAAGATAGTTTGGCAATGGTGCCGTTTGTACAAGCCTTATACAGTAAAACGTATAAGAAGAGTTTGCCTAAAACTGCTTTAGGAATTTTTAAATCTAAAGATATTGAACTCTTTTTATCTCGAGTAGATCTTGAGGAAGGGGACTTTATTTTTTTGAGATATAATAAAGATAATCCAATATCTGATGTTGCAATTTATCTTAAAAACGACAGAATATTAGCTACAACCAAATCGTCAGGTTTGAGAGTATTCAATTTTAATGATGATTACTTTCAGACACGATATTTTGCTTCAGGAAGAATTAAAGAAGAGGATGAAAAATAGAGTAGAAGCATGGATAAAATTATTGATATAAAAAACAAAATCAATTCTATTCCTTACGATATTAAAGCTGAAGTTGTTCTTTCTTCTGTTTTGGAATCGTTTAAAAAGGATGGTTCTGATTTTATAATAAACTATGAAGGTCAATTTAGAAGGCCATACAGCACTGATGTTTTAGGTTGTGAAATAGTTGATTATGATTATGATGCTACTCAGTTCTTAAAAATAAACATCTCGAGAGACGGAATTTATGATGCTTTGCCTGAAGGTATTTTTCATTATCCAAAATCTCAAAAATTAAACCAAGCTGTAGACGATATGACTAAAGAATATCGATTACAGCAAAAAGAAGAAGAAGAGGCCCGTCAGTTTTTTATGCCTTTCGAAAATGAATTTTTTCTAGCAGGCTTGCAAAGAGAAAAATTTGAGAAAGACTTCTTGTTTAAACTCAATGAAGGAAAGCAAATTGACTTTTTATATGATTTTTGGGACTTAGATAAATCGTATCCAGAAATTTTAATGTCAAAATTCATTAGGATGCTTCCATTTGTTCACAAGATAGTTGGTAAGCTTAATCATACAGCCTATTGTTTACAGTATATATTGGGTGAAGAAGTAGAGATAGTAGAGTTAGGTTATCAAGAATTATCCGAAAGTCAACAAAATGTTAGATTAAATGAATGTTGCTTGGGACTTGATATGATTTCAGGAGCTTCATATATGGATTATTCGTTAAACCTTGAATTTAAAATAGGACCACTTCAAAACTCTTCATTTCATGAATACATACATGATGGAGGAATAAAAAAAGTAATAACCCTTTTTTACGAATATTTTTTACCAATAGAAATTGATGTTAAAACAACCATTCTGTTACCAGAAGATGTTGAATCATTCAATTTTAATAATCAACAACCAGTTTTAGGAATAACTACCAGAATATAAAATGAGACCAGCTTTTAGACCTAATTTTAAAGAATTAATAGATCCAAGTTTGCTAATTACCGTAGCAATTTTATTGCTTTTGGGTACCATTCTGACTATGTTTTTTACAGATAAGGTAAAAAACTATAAAACAGAATACAAAACGAGATATTATATATACTTATTCTCGGCTATTTTAGTGTTTACTTTGGTTTCATTTCTAGGACAATCAAAAACAATTAATTCATTGTTTGGGGAATTCGTTTTTTATCAAATACTTCTTTTTGGTTTAGGTGGATTGCATGTAATTATTTACAGAACCTATTTGGGTAAATTCGGATTAGATAATATTTGGCTAGAAGGTATTTATAATTTATTAATCGCTGTTTTTGGAACAATACCTTTTCTGTTGCTTTATACTTATATGAATGGAATAACTTTTACATTCAGTATAGTTTCAAGTATAATAATGTTTTTAGTACCTACTTGGATTTACTCGACGTTTAAATCATCTATTTCTATTCCTGCAAAAATATACAAGACTTGGCCATTTCCTGAGTTTGGAACTTTCTCTGAACCAAAAGATGATGAGTTTAGGGATATGGTTGTAATAACATTTGTTTTCTATAAAAATCCACATTCTAGCATTAGGACTGAATTTAGAGCAAAATCACCAATTCGTATGGATTTTGGTCGTTTGTTTTATCATTTTGTTAATGATTACAACACAAGAAATGCAGACAGCCCCATTGAGTTGCTAGATGAACTAGGAAATCCTCAGCATTGGGTTTTTTATTTAAAACCTAATTGGTATGGAGTATCAAAATATATTGATCCAGATTTAACAATGTATATGAACGGTATTCAGGAAGATAGTACTGTGATATGTCTAAGAACTAGACCAATTAATGAAGAAAATTGGCAACAAGAATGGTTAGTGCCTCAGAATAGTTAATCATAAGTAAGAAAAGAAGATATGTTAGAAAAAATGAATCATTTTCCTGTCAATTGGGTAGACGGAATGAAAATTAACAAATCCCATTTCATCGCAATGCAAGATCATATGAGTGATGTTGTAAGAGATGCAATTGGGACACAAATGACTCCAATAAATTATGGACTACTTCCTTTTGGTACTTCAGGGGAATCAGTTAAAATTTCACTGGTTATTGATAATCATAAATTATTAAGAGTAAAGGTAGAAGAATGTCATGCAATCACTCCTAATGGATGCAGAATCGATATTAGTGGTAATAATGCCCATATGCTAAACATGGAAATGCCATATCCAGAAGCAGTATATGAGTTAGATTACGATCAAGATATGGTTCTATTAGCAAATGTTTCGGTTAATTTATTTGATAAAAGACCTTTTGGAGATCCTGATCCTAATGAGAATCCTCCAAGGTATCCAAATGTCATTCCTACCTTTAATCTTAATCTTATTCCTGAGAAAAATGTTGATAGTATGCATGGAGGTTATCACTTGACTCTTGGAAAAATAATAATAAACAGAAACGAAAGTTACTTAATGGCTGATTATATTCCACCAAGTACTTCAGTTCAAAGTCATCAAAAGTTAATTGATATTCATACAAAAATTGATCGCTTTTTTGGACAATTAGAATTGTATTCGGTTCAAATTTCTCAAAAGATTAATCGTAAAAATCAATCAAATGAATTGGCAATAATTATTTTGGACTTATGTCAAAAAATTATAACCTATTTAGGAAATAATATCAATTCATTCAGATGGTTCACAATTTCACAACCACCAGCTTATATGTTTGATACTGTTATTGCTTTAGCTAGAATAATGAAAAACTATATCGATTCTAAATCAGGAGCAGGTAAAGAAGAGCTTTTAAATTATATAGCAGAATGGTGTGGTGTTAGTCAGGGTGATTTTGAAGTTATGTTTACCGATTTAGTAAATGTTGGTTACAATCATACTCAAATTGATAAAACCGCTAAGAAAACACTTCATTTTATGAATATAATTAGTGAATTGTTTACAACACTTAATCATTTGGATTACATAGGAAAACGAAAAGATAACGGAATTTTTGTTAAAGAAAGATTGGAGTTAGAAAGTGTTGCTTTGGATACTTCAAAACGTAGTAGAACATTTTTAGAAGATTAATAGAATATGGAAGTTTTAAATAAAAAGGAAAGAGCAAAATCTTTCTTAGCTTTTTTATGTGTTTTTGGACTTACAATGGCAGTAATAATTGGAGCAATTTTTTTCGATTACTACTTACCATGGAAAGAAAATAGTGAATTGAAAAAAGATAATGAGATGATGAGTAGAGAATTCATGTTTCAAGAAGAATTTGCAAAAAACATGGAAGATTTAAAATCATCAATTGATTCTTTGAATGCCCCTGGTCAAGATTTTTACTACAATCAGCAAAAAGCTATTTCGACTATTATCAGTATGCAACAATCTATCCCTACGAAAGATAGTTTGATGAGGGATAATATGTATGATAACATCATTCTTACTAACAGACAATTGATAGATGCTAAAAAAAGTATTCAAATGATGGGGGAAAGTAAAGAAGAAATGGATAAGCTTTTGCAACAGATTGAAACATATAAAAGTGAACTAGAAATAGTTAAGCGTGACTTAGAAGTTTGTCGTCAAATAAACAAAGCGAATTAAATAGTATTATTAATAATCAAATTGAAATCTTATGTTATCAAATTATGGAATTGGAGGAAATGAGGTAAAATTAGATGCTAGCGAAGCAATTCTAGAAATCCCTCAAAACAGAACTTTAATTGCTCAAAAACTTACTGGAGATTCTCCTGTAAAACCTGAGCTAGTTGAAGGCTTAACAAATGTTGAACAAGTGTTTGCTCACTATAAACCAACTGCAAAAGTTTCTTTTGAAGATGCTGACGGAGCAACTAAAAATGAGGAATTAAAATTTAACAACCTTGGAGATTTTGGAGTTAAAGGTATTACTGCTCAAAGTAAATTTTTAACAAATATGGAAACTGAAAAAGATCAGTACCAAAAAATTATCAAACAGTTAAAAACTAACAAAATTCTTAAAAGTGCTCTAGAAAATCCCGATGCTAAAAAGGCTCTTTTAGAGACAATTGAAGAATTAATTTCTGAATTAAAATAAGAATTACAAAACACTAAAAAATAAACATTATGTCTAAAGAACAACTACAAGCTCAAAATGCAGATGCTGCTGTATTAGAGCCAAAAAAGAAAGAAGTTGGGGTTAAAATAAGTGCAGAGAAATTAGCCAAATATGGAGGTTTTGATTTGTTAGAGACTTCAATTGAGGGTGCTCAAAATATGAACCCTGATAGAAAAGCGCGTCGTCAAATCTTTATGAGCGAAGCTAACAAAGAAGGGGAGAGAGAAACTCTTAAAAAAACACTTCAAATGTGGGCTAACGTTTTAAAAGAAAACGAATCATTAACTGATATGGTTGCTCAATGCGAAGATAAAAGTAAAGTAGCAGAGGAAACTTTACTTAAAAATTTAGCAATCGCTATCCACGAAACAAAAGAATTAGAGCAATCGTATAGAACAATTGGTTTATTCTACAAAAATACAGAGACTGACAAAGTTAAAAATGTAACTATTGTTAATGCTGAATTAGATCAATTACAAGACTTAGATAATACTCGTTTTATCGACGCAATTCATAATGAATTAGTGGATAACTACGATCGTTTAGACTTAAAAAATAACTACGGATTGTTAGTAATTCCTGGTTATTTAGGAAGTAATAAAGTTGTTGAAAAATGGGCTAAAATCGCTCACGAAAACAAAGTAATGTTAGTAACTGACTTCGCACATCTTGATGAACCGGATGATGTAATGGAAATGTTTGATGCTGCTTATTTGACTGGTGGAGATATTTATCGTTCAAACGTATTGATGACTTGTAACTGGTTAGTTGGTAGAGGTAAATTTGATGTTGTAGGTGAATCTGAAGATTTATTTATCCCACCATCTGCTGCTCTTGCTGGTAAAATTTACAAAACGTTAATGTCTCAAGTTACTGCTGGTAAGAAATTTGGTGGAATTAATGAGGTTGATGGAGTTCGCTTTGATTTAAAGAAAAGTGAAATTGCTAACTTAGAAAACATGGGATTAATTCCTATGGTTAATGAATACGGTAAAGTAATGGCTTTCTCTGGTAAGACATTATTTAACGGTGACAACTTAGGGTTACAAACATATTCTGTAGTTCGTGTTTTCGATTACGTTACTAAAGTATTAATGGATTTCTTAAACAGAAGAGCTTTCGAGAACTTTACAGCTAAAACAAGAAAAGAAATCATGGGACAAATTGTTCAATTTTTAGATGGTATCACTGGTCCAGATAAATTAATTGAAAATTTTGAAATTAAAAGATTTGAACAAGATCCTATCCAAAAGGATAGAATCTATCTTGATATTCATATGAAACCATATTTTCCAGCTAAAAACTTTATGATCAAAATGGAAGGTCAAAAAGGTGATGATGGTACTGATTGGGATACTGAATATGAGCAAAAATAATTGATTGTTACTTGAAAAAAGGGATTGTAAAATCCCTTTTTTATTAATCTTTAAAAGTTATGCAGAATCATATACTTAAAATCATTGTAATTTGTTTTCTAACCTTTTTTTCTATTGAATCTAATGCGCAAATGTCTCATAAAGATTCGTTACGCATTCGATGTAAAAACAGAGTAAAGGTTGCTAGAAGCAAAGAAAATTTTCTTGATAAAAAAGCCTATGCTTACACAGAACCATATTACTTTAAGGTTTATAATACTGATCCAGATTATATTTCTTTCCAATTGGGTAAACGCAAAGGCTCTAAAGTATTTCTATATATCAAACTTTTCTCTTTCAATGCATGTATTAAGAAAGATGATGTTGTTGAGTTGACTTTTGTTAACGATGATAAATATGAACTGATTAATAAATATCAAGTTAACTGTGAGGGATATATAGTTGTTGAATTAAGAGGATATGACATTAAGTATATTAAAAAGAGTCTTATAAAAGGTTTTATGATTCATACATATCAAAAGGATTATGAATTTAGAGTTGATAATAAGACTGCCAAACAAATAAATGAAGACATTCAATGTCTAAAAAAATATTAATTATAAGAAAAATATTACATAATATTTTTTTATTTGAAATATAATTCTTACAATTGTATTGATATTTATTATCTGATTGGTGTATTATTATTTAACATTAAATTCAAGTACAGATGAATAGAATTAAGACTTCGCATTTTACGAATAGCTGATATTCTTTTTCAGCTAGTTGATTTTCAGAAAAAAAATAGTATTTCAAAAAGAGATGGTTGTGAAAACCATTGAGTTCAAGGCGTGATTGTATGCTTTGTGGAATTGTATTGTCTTTATTTATTAATTATTTAAATATTTTTTATTATGTCATTTAAAGCAAGATTAAGCGTTGGAGGAAAAGAATTCAACGTATTGAATGTAAACTATGGTTTATTTCAAGAGACAGACGCAACAGGACGTCCATCTACAGTAACAAGAGGAGGTAAAATCGAATTAACTATTGAAGGTACAGGTTCTACAGAGTTATTCGAGTGGATGACAAACAGTTTTGAGCGCAAAGACGGAAGCGTTAAATTCTTCAAAAGAGATAGCGATGCTACGTTAAAAGAATTAAAATTCACTGAAGGTTATTTAGTAAAACACAGAGAAAACTTTGATTCTACAGGAGTAAATCCATTAACAGAATCGTTCACTATTTCGGCAAGAAAAATCGAAATGGGAACAGGAGTTTACGAAAACGAATGGGTATAATCTGTCAAGGGATTATAATAGTATAAGTTCTTATTTGTGATGTCGGAATGCGTAGGGATAAAGGCCCCAAACTTTATCCCTCAATTTCGACAAATTTTATAACACTCACCTTAAAGTAAATAGTATGTCTTTTTTAGCAAAATTGGAATTAGATGGGGAAACCTATAATGTATTAGAATTTGACCTTCACATCACCCAAGAAGTAGATCATAACGGTAAGCCTCAAACCATAGCTCAAGGAGGTAATATTAGACTGGTGGTAGAATCGACCAAAAGTGTTGATTTTATGAAATGGATGATTAGCAGCACCCAGACAAAAAATGGTAAAATCACCTTTTTTAGACGTGATGCGATGTCAAAAATGAAAGAATTAAAATTCGAGAAAGCCTTTTGTGTGAATTTTCATGAAAGCTTTCGATCAAACAACGAAGTACCTATGCAAATAGAGATGCTTCTTTCGGCTAAAGATATCGATTTCAGCGGAGCTGTATTGGGTAAACCTTGGTCATTGGATTTATAATCCAACCTAAATTTAGAAAATTACACAAGTCAAAGTTCTTTTGACTTTAAATTATATATAAAAACATAAGCCCATGAGTACCGTTAATAGCCTTATTAAAAAAGTTACTGATGCCATGGTTGACAAGGTAAGCATCGAAATAGGAAGCTTTTCTCAACCGGTTGTCTATTATAATTTAATAATTAATCAGCAATTGTTAGGACACCATTCTTTTAGTTTTACCTGGAGAATTGGTGATGTGGTGATGGATTTCAAGAGCCAGGCTGATTTTATTAAAAAGTACATGGGAGCCAAAGTGATTATCACACTTAAGGATGCGGCTCGTGGAGAGAATGTTTATTTTAAAGGGATAATTTCCGAGATGGAAGTTTTGGACAACGATGGTGCCTCAAAAGGCTTTCATATTGTAGGAAAGAGTCCCACAATACTATTGGATGAAATTCAGCAAAGTGAAACACATTTTTCGCATAATCTGAACGAAATTGTTGATAAAGTAGATCAAAACATTGTAAAAGGCGTTTTGACAGGAATGGACATTAATCCAAAATATCAAACCGTATTACCGTACATTGTTCAGTACAACGAAACCGATTTTCAGTTTTTACAAAGATTAGCTGTTCAGTATGGAGAATGGATGTTTTATGACGGAGATTATCTACGATTTGGAGAATTGAAAACCTCGAAAGCGTCGTTAGAAAACGGAGTAAACCTACATCATTTTAAAGTCACCAGCCGATTACGATCACAAAAAGTATCGTACAAAGGCTATGATTACAATATGGCTTCCGAAATAGAAGCACAAAACCTAGAACCACAAAACAACACACAAAGTTATATTGCTCAAAACGCGCAACAGGCATCGAGCAGTGTTTTTGACCGAAGCAACGCCAACCATTCTTTTATAAGCAATGCGCATGATTCGCAGGATATCAAAAGAATACAGGAGTTAAGCCAGCAAGCCAAAGAAGCCAATGTGCTTACGTATTCAGGATTGAGTAAAATTCCTTTGCAAATAGGAGGAATGTTTACTGTGAGTAAAGATGGTATCGAAGGTGATTTTATAGCTACCGGAGTGCAACATTATTCCAAAGGATTTGGACATTACGAATGTCAGTTTGAATCCATTCCAAGAGATGTAAAAGTGCCACCATACACCAACCCGTTAACCTATCCCAAAGCAGAAACCCAAGGCGCAGTGGTGACCGATAACAATGACCCACAAGGTATGGGAAGAGTAAAAGTAAAATTCTTTTGGGGTCATGAAAGCGATTGGACACGACTGGTAACCCCACATGCTGGAGCCAGTAAAGGATTCTATTTTATTCCAGAGATTGGCGAGGAAGTATTTGTATCCTTTGAAGGCGGTAACCCAGAAAAACCATTCATCATAGGAACCCAATACAACGGACAAGAAATCTCGGGATACAACACCGCTGGCAACGACCAAAAAGTAATCCACACCCGATCAGGCACCAAGATGATTTTCAACGATGCACAAGGCAGCATCTTCATCGAAGATCCAAGTGGTAACACTTGGCTGATGGATGGGCAAGGAAATATCAGCGTGAATGCGCCTAAAAATTTTACATTAACTGCTGGTGATGATGTGTTTATAAGTGCAGGTAAAAATATTTCAATGAGTGCGGGTGAAAATATTTCTAATTCAGCCAATGAAAATATTACATCAATAGCAGGAACAGATATTATACAAACAGCTACCGGTGATATTAAAGAAACATCAGACAACAGAAGCGAGTTGATTGAAAATAATTTCAAAAGACAAGCAGCAATTTCTGATGAAATAGCCGGAGAAGTTTCCATCTTCAGTGAAAAAGAAAATATGACTATGCAAAGTGGAAAAACTGTAGAATTTAATAGTGCTGAAAAATCTAAAATGTTCTAAAATGGCAATATTGAAGCAAAGTAAAAATATGATTGTAACTGTCAAAAACAATTATGATCTGCAGGTTGGACAAAAGCTAGAAAAAATTGCTTCAAAGCTCAATGTAGAGGCAATGAAAGGGAATTTAGTGTTGGCTTCTAATAAAAAGATAGTGGCGGATGGGAATAAAAGTTAAAGTGATAAGCTATACATTACTATTTTACATCAGTATAATAATAACATCATGTCAAAATAAGATGATTGAAGAAAAATATGATTGGTCAGCAACTTTGTCTGCCCTGAAGAGTATCCAATTGAAGTATACAAAGGAGAAATTATTGCAGACGATTTTCGCCAATTTTTAAAGGGATTTGGTACAATTGATAAAGGTTGGGGTGAAAACGGTCCTATGGTAGTTATTGGCCCTGATTATAAAAAATTACCCGATAGTCTTACGATAAGCTGGCGCTCTTTAATTGAACAAAAAAATTATTCTGGCAAATGGGCATTGCCTACAAATGAAATTGAACAATTTTTTAAAACCGGATTTATAAATCCTGACAATAATAAAAAGGAAACGTATAATTCATTTGTAATTGGATTAGCTCCAAAAGGTAATGTTATAGTCTGGCTTTCAGGAGCTGCTAAACAATTGGAAGTGGCTTCATTTAAAGCACAAGAAACTGCAATTAATTCATCAAGTTTAGATGAAGATGATAAATATTTGTTTAGTCAGGAATATTATGACATAACACTGAGAAATATTGAAAAGGAAAAACCTGAAATCTTTCAAAAAATTAAGACTAATTCATTGCCTAAACCTGAGATTTATGAGAAGATAAGAACAAAATTTCTTTGGAAACCAGAAACACTTCTTGCAGATACCGCAGATAATTTGAAAGAATTAACCATTACGACTTTTAGTGGTGAACTAGAAGTTTTGTTCGATAAAGAATTAGTAGTAAACAATTTCGAAGAAAGAAGAATTCCCAATGAAATATCATTTGTTACCGAAACAAATAACAAAACCAAGAAATTGTATTGGGTAAAAATGCTTGATGTTAATGAGTTATTAAACGCTTTTAATGCGTTTGAGACAGGAGCAAAAATAAAATTTGTAATTGATTTGAAATCGAGTAGCAAACCATCATTTTATTTAACTGATGAGAAAGTGAAAAAAAGCATAAATCATGTTTCTTTAGAAATTAAGTAATCACATAAATCGTTAATTTATGAGTAATATAACTTTTAATGATTATTCACCACCCGAAACTCAATCTAGTGAGGTTATTGATATAACTATTGGTGTTTTTTTTGACGGAACATTAAACAATAAAAATAATACCGAAGAAAGAAAAAATAACTCTACCGCTTTCTCTAAAAATGGAAAAGACGATAAGGCTTCAAGTTATTATAATGATTGGTCAAATGTAGCCAGATTATGGGAGTTTTATAATGAGACTAATAAACTTTATATAGAAGGGATAGGAACAGAAGACAAGGAAGAAGATTCTACTATGGGGTTTGCTTATGGTACTGGAGATACAGGTATTAGAGGTAAAGTTAGAAAAGGATGCGAAAAGATAGTTGATCTTGCTGCAAACAAAAAAAGAGCCTCAAAAGCTCAAAAAATAGGAACACTTACTTTGGATGTGTACGGTTTTAGTAGAGGAGCTGCTGCTGCTCGTAATTTCGTATATGAAGTAAGTAAATCAAAATATAAAGCAATTGTCAAAGTGGCTAGTAGTCATGGAATGTCTGCTTCACAAAATCAAGATAGTGACGGTAATGTAACCACAAGGGATGAATTTCCGAGGAGAGGACATCTTGGTTTAAAACTTGAAGAAAAGGGAATTGAAGTTGACTTTGTAAAAGTAAGATTCCTAGGTATTTTCGATACGGTATCGTCTTATTCTAAACATTTTAGTATCTCTCCTGACTTCTCTAACGATGTGAATGAATTGAGCCTAAATAATATAGGTCATGCTTCAAAAGTGGTGCATTATATTGCAGAAAACGAACATAGAGAGAATTTTTCAATTACACATACGCATGTAGGAGTTCAAAAAACTTTTCCTGGAGTACACTCCGACATTGGAGGAAGTTACAACGATGGTGTTGAAGTGATTGAAGAAATTGAAACTTCTTGGACTTTCAAGTCAA
>CBFHBH010000007.1:0-17367 GCA_965653735.1 uncultured Flavobacterium sp.
CTATTAAAGCAATACTATCTGATTTTGTATGATAGTTGGAAAATGTTTTTGGTTTGTTCTGAATTAAATTTTCCAATTCCGAAGATCTGTAATAACAGATTCTTTTTAAAAATGGTGATTTTACCAATTCGATTTCTTCAGATAAAGCATTGTCACATAAAACATGTGTGATTTCGGCACAATCAATTATGGTAGTCAATTCTTTAGAACGGAGTAACGGCATGGTAGCAACAACAATTCCTCCCGCTTTCAGGACAGCAAACCAGCAGGCAACCATCATTGGGTTATTAGCCGAACGGATTAACACACGGTTACCTGATTTCAGTCCTAAATTTTCTACTAAAACGTGTGCAATTTGATTGGCTTTTTCATACAAATCATTATAGGTCCATCGTTCTTCGAAAGTTTGAATACATACCGCATTTCCGTGACCATTTTTGATATGATAGTCCAACAAGCGTTCAACACAATTAAGCATTTCTGGTCGGTTGAATTGTGGCAAATCTAAAAAAGTATAATCTGGTTGTAATTCCAGATTTGGCAAACTATTGTGAGCGAAATTATCTTCGTAATGTTTCATACTAATTCGTAATTATCTTGTGGCTTTCAGGTTTTAACTCTTTTTTCATGCCTTCAACCATTTTTCTTTCTGAAACTTTTAACGGATATAAATGAGTCGTTCCTGCCATATATTGCTGTGGAATATCTGCTGGTCTAAAATTTTCATATGCTTGGGCATTTCTGACGAAATACGGATCGAGTAATAATGGTCTTCCAAGTGAAACCAAATCGGCACGTCCATTTAATAAAATAGTATTGATTTGATCGATATCCTGTATGTATCCTGCAGTAATGGTTGGTATGTGAACCGTGTTACGTACCATATCGGAAAAAGGTGTTTGCCACATTCTTCCAGTTTGTGGTTTCTGATGGGCAACCGTATTTCCGGTTGATACACTGATAATATCGGCTCCGGCTTTTTTGAAAGCTTCTGAAATTGTGAGTATATCAGCTTCAGTGATTCCGTTTTCAGTCCAATCAGATGCTGAAATTCTTACTGACATTGGTTTGTTTTGTGGGAATACATTGCGGATTTCAGTAAAGACCCTTATTGGAAATTTTAATCGGTTTTCTATAGTGCCTCCAAATTCATCTGTTCTATTGTTGGTTAATGGCGATAGGAAAGAAGCTAGTAAAAATCCGTGATGTGCCTGTAATTCAATCATATCAAATCCGGCTTCATCAGCATTTTTGGTTGTCTGAACGAATTCAGAAACGATCTGATTCATATCGTCCAAAGTCATTTCTTTTGGAATAGCAAGTTTTTCATTAAAAGGAATAGGTGAGGCCGAGATCAATTCCCACGATTTCTCAATAGGTTCAGTAGTACCTTCCCAAGGTTTTTTGATTCCGCCTTTTCTTCCAGAATGTCCTAATTGAATCCCAATTTTTGTTTGGGTGTTTTGATGTATAAAATCAATAATTCGTTTCCAGCTAACTATTTGTTCTTGTGAATATAATCCTGTGCAACCTGGAGTGATTCTTCCGTTTTTAGAAATAGCTGTCATTTCAGCAATAATTAAACCTACGCCGCCTATTGCACGGGTTGTATAATGTTGGAAATGCCAATCATTTGGTTCACCATTTTCTGCTGAATATTGTCCTATCGGAGACATCACGATTCGGTTTTGTAGTGTCAAATCTCTTAACTTGAAAGGTGTAAAAGCAGCCGGAGTTTTAAGTTCGATTCCTATTTTAGCATTGAATTCTGCCAACACTTTTTCGGGATATGAAGCATCACGGATGGCCAGATTTTCGAATGTAACTTTTTTCGAACGTGTCATTACGCCGAAAGCAAATTGCTGGAAATCATGCTGAACATGGCGGTCCATATGTTCAAACCAGTCCAAAGAGACATTGGCCGCGTGCTGGATCATTTCAACACGGTTTCTTCTTGTTTTTTCATATTGCTCAAAAGCAGCAATTGGATTATTTTGGTTAGCTACTACAGCATCAGAAAGTGATATGGCACATTCCATGGCTAATTTGGTACCTGAACCAATTGAAAAATGAGCCGTTGCTTTGGCGTCACCCAATAAAACGATATTGTCTTTATACCATTTTTCGTTGGTTACATGCGGAAACTGACGCCAATGTGATTTGTTGGTAATCAATGTATGACCTTCTAATTCTTCTTTAAATATTTCGGCTAATTTTTGAACAGTTGCTGCTTCATTTTCAACTTCAAAACCTGCTTTTTGCCAGGTTTCGTCTGAACATTCAAAAATCCAGGTACTCATTCCGGCTTCATATTGATAGGTGTGGGCAACAAAAGTTCCGAATTCGGTCGTTCTGAAGAAATAGGTGAAGGCATCTAATGGTTTTGTTGAACCCAGCCAAACAAAACGGTTTTTCTGTAATTTAACCGAAGTTCCAAAATCTGAAGTAAATTGTGTTCTGATTGCACTACCAATACCATCAGAAGCGACAATGATATCACTGTTTTTGAATTGTGAAAGGTTATCGACATTTTGTTCGAAATGAAGATTCACACCTTCTTCGGTACATCTTTGCTGTAAAAGTTGCAGTAATGTTTTTCGGGAACAACCGCAAAATCCGTTTCCGGAAATACTTACTTTCTCACCGTCACGTGCTACCACGATATCGTCCCAATATGCAAACTTACTTCTGATTAATTCATATGATTGTGTGTCACGAGTAAGGAATTCACCCAGTGTTTCATCGGAAAAAACGACACCAAAACCAAAACTGTCATCGGCTTTGTTGCGTTCATAAACATCAATCTGGCAATCTGGAATGGCTTTTTTAGTTAGTATTGAAAAGTAGAGACCGCCGGGACCTCCTCCAATTACTGATATTTTCATTATGTTGGTCTTTTTATTGAGAATATTTCTCCTAATTTTGAATAATTTGCTCCGGCTAAACGGGCAACAGGTTTATAGTTTTCCAGATTAATCCGTGCATTTTCCATAAGAATTGAATCATCAATATGCATGGTTAAAATTTTACCAATAATGATTGCTGCACCACCATTTTTATGATCTTCAAGGAAATAATGGTGTACCATTTCGCACTCAAAATGAACCAGACTTTCTTTTACCCTTTTAGGTTTTATATGGATTGAGTCAATTGGAGTGAGTCCAGCAAGTGTGAACTCATCAACATCTGGGAAAACTGGTTGTGAAGTTGTATTCATTTTTTCAACAACTTCTTCGGTAACCAGATTTACCACAAATTGCTTATTTGCCAAAACATTGTTTAAAGTGTCTTTGTTTTTATTACCAGTTCTAACAGTAGAAAACATTACATGAGGTGGATCTTCACCAACAGCATTAAAAAAAGAAAAAGGAGCTAGATTATTAATCCCGTTTTCATCGACTGTTGAAATCCATCCTATGGGACGGGGTATTACAGTTCCGGTTAATAGTTTATACAAAATGTTTGAGTCAGTATTTTTAGTATCGAATTGCATTAATTTGATTAGTTGGTTTTTACAAATTAACTAAAAAAATATCCAATTTGAAATAGATATATGTTCAACTTCTTTTTAAATTTACCGAATATCAAAAACATTTACCATGAGTTATTACAGAATTGAAAATTTGGAACATTATTTTAAGATGTACAAGAAGTCGGTACGAGAACCACGAAAATTTTGGGACAAAGTTGCTGATGAAAATTTCACATGGTATCAAAAATGGGAAAGGGTTTTTGATGTAGACATGCAAGAAGCACAATTTAAATGGTTTGTTGATGCTAAAGTAAATATTACAAAAAATTGTATAGACAGACATTTGGCTCGTAAAGGAGAAAAAACGGCTATCATTTTTGAACCGAATAATCCAAACGAAGAAGCAATACATATTTCTTACAATGAATTGTATAAGAGAGTTTCTAAAATGGCAAATGTATTGCGTGACCAAGGGATTAAAAAAGGTGACAGAGTTTGTATTTACTTACCAATGATTCCTGAATTGGCAGTTGCAGTTTTAGCTTGTGCAAGAGTAGGTGCAATACATTCTGTTATTTTTGCAGGATTTTCTTCATCTGCTGTATCAGCAAGAATTAATGATTGTCAATGTAAAATGGTGATAACATCAGATGGCGGTTATAGAGGAAATAAGACTATTGCTTTAAAAAGCATTGTTGATGAGGCATTAGAAAAGTGTCCAACAGTTGAAAAAGTTTTGGTTGTAAAAAGAACTAATGAAGCTGTAAATATGAAGGAAGGTCGCGACATTTGGTTACAACCCTTACTGGAACAAGCCATTGATAATAATGTTGCTGAAATTATGGATGCTGAAGATCCATTATTTATTTTATATACTTCAGGATCAACTGGAAAACCAAAAGGAATGTTACATACCACAGCGGGATATATGGTGTATACAGGTTATACTTTTAAAAATGTTTTCAATTATGAAGACAACGATGTTTTTTGGTGTACAGCTGATATAGGTTGGATTACAGGACACTCTTATATATTATACGGGCCTTTGTTAAATGGTGCAACAACGGTTATTTTCGAAGGAATTCCTTCATATCCAGATTTCAGCCGTTTTTGGGAAGTAATAGAAAAACATAAAGTAACTCAGTTTTATACGGCACCTACAGCAATCCGTTCGTTAGCTAAAGAAAGTATAGATTATGTTCAAAAGTTTCCTATGAAATCATTAAAGGTAATTGGGTCTGTTGGCGAACCAATCAATGATGAAGCATGGCATTGGTACAATGACCACGTAGGAGGGAAGCGTTGTCCATTAGTTGATACTTGGTGGCAAACAGAAACAGGAGGAATTATGTTATCACCAATTCCTTTTGTTACACCAACAAAACCAACTTATGCTACGTTGCCTTTACCCGGGATTCAACCGGTTTTAATGGATGAATTACGTAATGAAATTGAAGGTAATCAGGTAGTAGGAAGTCTATGTATTAAATTTCCTTGGCCTAGTATTGCTCGTACAATTTGGGGAGATCATCAACGTTATAAAGAAACTTATTTTACAGCTTTCCCTGGAAAGTATTTCACTGGAGATGGAGCATTGCGTGATGAAGTTGGTTACTACAGAATAACTGGTAGAGTAGATGATGTAATCATAGTTTCTGGACATAATTTAGGGACTGCTCCTATTGAAGATTCAATTAATGAGCATCCCGCCATTGCAGAAAGTGCTATTGTAGGTTTTCCACATGATATTAAAGGAAATGCGCTTTATGGTTTCATTATTTTGAAAGAAACAGGAGAAACAAGAGATAGGGATAATTTATCTAAAGAAATTAATCAGATTATTACAGATCAAATTGGACCAATCGCTAAATTGGATAAAATTCAGTTTGTGAGTGGTTTACCTAAGACTCGTTCAGGGAAAATTATGCGTCGCATTTTACGTAAAATTGCTGAAGGTGATTTTTCTAACTTTGGAGACACTTCAACACTTCTAAACCCTGAAGTAATTGATGAAATTAAAGATAATAGAGTATAAAAAAAAGCCCTAAGAATTAGGGCTTTTTTTATTTTAATCGAAGTTGTGATTTTAATTTTAAAAACAATAACGCTATTGTGAAAGCATCATCAGCATTTGAACTTTTATCTGCTTGAATTATTTTATAATGAGAAACTATTTCACTTAACGACATTGGTTTATCCTCATGAATATCAAAAAGTTTTTTATGCATAATTTCTACGTCTAATGCTTCATTTTTTAACCTTCCGCAATCCATTTTACTCAATGCTTCATTAATCATTTCTACATCCAAGTATGTTGCATTTCCAATATATTCAATAAATTTCTGAATTGCTTCTGCTTCGGTTTCAAAATCATTCATTGAAAACTCGAAGTTATCACTAATAAGAATATTTTTATCAACAATTCCTATAGCAGCAAACGATAATATTACATTCTTTTTAGGGTTAATTCCAGATGTTTCCACCGTTAGAGCCACATATCTATTTGATTTTTCATCAAACTTTGAAATGTATTCTTTCCAAAAATCAGGATATTCTTTTCCTATTTTTTTAAACCAATCAATCATTCTATGAAAATTGTGTTAATTGAAAACGATCCTTTATAATTTCTTCTAGGTTATCCATGGCGTGTAGCGCTTGTTTTAGCTTTTCTTTATCAGCTTTAGACAATTCGTCAATATCTATAAAACTACCATCACTATCATTCTTTAGCCCTTCGATTGTTCTAATTCTAGATAATGTTAGGAAAGATTCTGCACATTCTAAATAAATTTCAGCATGAGCAGTATCAGTAATGGCAAGCTGTTTGAATCGTAAGTAAGTGTTATTAATTCCTTTTATTCCCATATTCATAACAAATAATCGAGCACCATCTATTAAAGGCATTAACGCTTTTGTTTTAATATTGAATTTTCCTTTGTGCTCACCTTCTTCTTCTAAATTAAATTTCTTGAAAAAGTTTAAAGGAGCAGGTTTCTTTAAAGCATCATTTCCTAGATAATCATAGAAAAGCACACTATTTTTAGCATTTTTGAATATGTTTTCAGTTATTTCTGCTTCAATTTTTGGATCACCAAAGGCTAATTCATAGTCAAAATAAATAGTAAAAATTTCGTTAGAAGTCTCTCCAGGAGTATTTATCCAACTATTATACTGCTTTATCCACTCTGAAAGAGATCTACATAGATTAGGATTACTAGCCACATGTCCGTAAGCACTATGTTTGTAACCAGCTTGCTCTAACATTGCTGAAGATTTTTTTGCTAATTGTACAAAATAATCTTTAACATCTCTATATCTTTCAGGTTCAACATCTTGAAAAACTAAAATACTATTGTGATCTGTGTATAATAATTGTTCTTTTCTTCCTTCACTACCAGTGCTTAAAAATGAAAATGGGACAGGAGGGGAGCCTAATTCTAAAATTGCAATTTCAACAGTTCGTCTTACAATTGCCAAAATTACTTCTCCAGCAATCGCATTTATATGATTTAAAGGAATGTTTTTGGAAATTGATGTGTTAATAATTTCATCCAAACTTTGTCGAACTTCTTTTAATTCTGAACCAGATAAAGATTTTTTGATTTCTTTTAAAAGAACACCTGGATTATTTGCCTGTGCAGTAATTAAATCTTTTTGAGAAATTATACCTTTAACAGGAGTAGCATCTGTACCATCTTCTGTAACACATAAGTGATTTAAATTATGAGTTATCATAACTAGTTGAGCTTCAGCTAGTGATATATTTTCTGGAACAGTAAGTACCGGAAAACTCATTATCTTATCTATATATGATTGAATCCCATTTTTCCCCGTTGCAACTTTCATTCTAAAATCGGCATCTGTCACGATTCCTTTAACCAAATCATTTTCAACAACTAAAGCACTTTCTAAAAGATTATCACTCATCAAAATTGCAACATCTTTGATTGAATCTTCACGATTAACTTTTAAAGGCTTTTTGTTATAAGAAAGTGTTTGAAAAAATGAAACATCAGTTTGGTTCTCAGATGTATTTACGTAAGAAACTAATCTATTTGTATTTTCTTTATCAGTACGTGAATTTGTAGCAAAACTTTCTAATAAAAAGCTTAAAACATCTTGATTTTGAGAAACGAAAGGCTTGAAAGCGTCTATAGGAATAGCATAAATAATACTTTCTTCACGGGCTTTTGCCGTCATTTGGTAATTGTTTTTAGCAAAAAATGGACGCAATCCAAAAATATCACCAGGATAACATTTGTTTAATAAAGATTCTTCAGCATCTGAAATTACTGTAAGATGGACAACACCTTGATTAACAACGTAAAAACAATCATGTAAAACATCATCAATTTTGAAAAGCGTTTTTTCTTTCTCTAAATTGATTACTCGAATTGAGTTTGCAATGGTTTTTAAATCATCAAAACTCAAATAATTAAATGGCTTAAATTCTTTTAAAAAAAGAGCTACGTGTTCAGCAATTGAATTCTTCATGGGAAGTACTTTATACAGAAATGTAAAAATAATCACATTTTTTGTAAGAAAGAAGCGTTCTTTGAAAAATTCTATTTTACATAATATAAATTATAGTTCAAAAGTATATACTGAATCAATCAGCCATACTGAACAATCTTTCACGAAATTTACGCCCAATAGCTATTTGAAGATTCTTTTTGTATTCATCAATTAACCAATCTCTATAATTCTTTGTAGAATTTGATAAGCAACGGCAAAATATTTTTACACGATAATTAGCAGATTCTTCTAAATATTTGGCTAATTTTTTTGCTTCGTTTAAATCATCAGAATTTTCAACACACATTAATGCGTGCTGATTTATGGATTCGTCAATAACAAATTTTGGTCGCAAATTTTTAGCTAAAGCTTTTTTAAATTCTTCTTCAATATCAAATTCAATATTTAAAGAATTTTTAAATTTTTCTCGAATTTCTAATGGCATTTCATATTTAAAATGCATTTCAATTTCTGCATCTTCACGAAGATTATCTAGGTAATATTCAGGAGATTTAAAAATATGCTGCCAATCTACAGGTTCGTTCCATAATCCAAAACGAGCTGCATTATTTCCTAAATCTATAATCGAAAATTCTTTTTTATTAGGTAATAATCTTGAACCACGACCAATCATTTGAAAATACAATGTTAAAGATTTTGTTGCTCTGTTAATGATAATTGTCTCAACCGATGGTTCATCAAATCCAGTCGTTAAAATTCCAACAGATGTCAAAATCGCATCTGGTGTGTGTTTGAACCATCTCAGAATTTCTTTTCTTTCTTCTGATGGTGTTGTATTGTCTAAATGTCTGATTGTATATCCAGCTTCACGAAATGTATCATATACATATAAAGAAGTATGAATTCCGTTATTGAAAATTAATGTCTTTTTACCTTTTGATTGTTCTTCATAGGCAGACAATAATTTGCTTTGCATGTCTAATTGCGAATACAATTCATCTGATGATTTTACTGTATAATCACCGTTAATACCAACTTTTAAACTTGACAATCCAACATCATAACTGTAAGTATTTGCTTTGGCTAAAAAGCCGTTTTGGATTAATTTGTTTATTGGATCTCCAACAATAAGTTCTTTATAGTTCTCATACATTGGTAATTTTATATTAGAACTCAAAGGAGTTGCCGTAACTCCTAGAATAAAAGAATTTTTAAAAGAATTTAGAAGTTTTCTAAATGAATTATAATGTGCCTCATCAATAATAACTAATCCAACGTTATCAATTTGAAGTTTTTCATCATTTAATCTATTTTTAAGGGTTTCAACCATAGCCACAAAACATGAATAATCATGTTGGTCTGGCATTTCCTTGACTTTAGAATTAATGATTTTATTATTTACGCCAAAACTATTAAGCATTTTTGAGGTTTGCTTACACAATTCTATACGGTGTGTTAATACAACAACCTTTTTATTGTGATTTTCTAGATATCGCCTAACTATTTCAGAGAAAATTACTGTCTTTCCTCCTCCTGTTGGCAATTGATAAAGCAAATGATAATTTTGAGGAACGTTATCCATCTTATCAAAAATCGCATTTATGTCACGTTTTTGATAATCATAGAGTTCTTTTTTCCCTTCAATTATTTCTTCAAAGGAGTTGTGTTGCATTGTTGTTTTTTTCGATTTTTGCAAAAGTACTGCTAAAAAAGTGTTATTCAGTACTTTTTCTAAGAAATTTAATATTTATATAATTTTTAACTCATTTTAGCAGCTCAGCCAATAATGACTTTGTAAAAGATTTCTTTACTTTGCAATAACAAATTTCCCAATGTTTATTATGTTAAATATTTTTAGAAAAGTTGCCTTGCTTGAAGGTGTTTCATACTTAGCATTGTTTGCTAATATGCTTATAATAAAACCCACAAATTTTGATTTATACAAACAAATTCTTTTCCCATTGGGTATGGCTCATGGAGTTTTATTTATAGGGTATATTTTATTGGCAATTTTACTTAAAAAGCCTCAAGCATGGGAAATTAAAACATTTGGTTTAATTTTGATTGCCTCTCTCCTACCTTTTGGAACATTTTATATTGAGAAGAAATATTTAAGAAATGCTTAAATTCACTGAAAAAATATTTGGTTGGTGCTTTAAATTATTAATGAAGCTAGACTTTAATGAGACGCTTGCTGCTTATTTAAGCTTGACCATCAATATAATCATCCTAGGATTTATTTCCTATATTATGTATTTGGTTTCAAGGTTTTTCCTTGTTACCGTTATGGCGATTGTTGCAAAAAAAACAAAAACAAAATTTGATGATTTATTGGTTTCCAATGAAACTGCCAAATATATATCTCATTTAATTCCTCTAATTTACATATATAAATCTGTACCTATAATTTTAGAAGATTTCACTTCTTGGGAGGCTGTATTTTCTAGACTTGTAGCAGTTTATATCGTTGTTTTAACACTTTGGGTTATTAATTCAATTTTAAAAGCAATTAGAGATCACTTAAAAACCAAAAGTGAATATAGTGACAAGCCAATAGATAGTTATGTTCAAGTAATCATGATTTTATTGTGGATACTTGGAATTACAATAATTGTTGCAAAAATATTTGATGTAGATCCTAACACCCTCTTTAAAACAATTGGAGCAGTTTCTGCAATTATAATATTGATATTCAGGGATTCAATTTTAGGTTTTGTAGCTAGTGTTCAGGTATCTATCAACGACATGATCCGTATTGGGGATTGGATTACAATGGATAAATTTGGTGCTGATGGAGATGTAATTGAGATTAATTTATCTACTGTAAAAGTTAGAAATTTTGATCACACGACCACTACCATTCCAACGTATAGCTTAATTTCAGATAGTTTTAGAAACTGGCGTGGAATGATTTCTTCAGATGGAAGAAGAATTAAACGTCACATATCGATAAAAACAAGTTCTATTAAATTTTTGAATGAAGAGGAATTAGAGAAGTACAAGAAAATTCATTTGCTAAAAAACTATATAGAAAAGAAAGCAAAAGACATAAACACACATAATGAAACCCATAAAATTGATAAGTCACTAGCTATCAATGGTAGAAATTTAACTAATTTAGGTTTGTTCAGAAAGTATCTTACGGCATATTTAGAAAACTACCCTGGTTTAAATAAAGATATGCTTTTAATGGTGAGACATTTACAACCTACCGACAAAGGTATTCCTATTGAAATTTATGCTTTTTCAAAAGATAAGCGTTGGTTGAATTATGAGTATATCATGAGTGATATTTTTGATCATGTTATCGCCTCAGTAACTTATTTTGATTTAGAAATTTTTGAATTGCCTTCTGGGAAAAATGCTGTTAGTGAGGCTTAAAATCATTCATTAACATCCTGAATTCTATCCTTCACAAACTCCACCTTGGTTTTACCATGAGGTTTCGGTTTTCCGTCTTCACCTAGACTAACCATAGTTATAGTATCTATTGTAATAATAGTTTCTCTTGTCATCATATTACGGACTTCACATTTTAAAACCAAGGAAGAATTTCCAAACTTCACCACATCTAAACCAATTTCCACAATATCTCCTTGCTTAGCCGAACTAATGAAATTAATTTCCGACATGTGTTTTGTCACTACTCTTGGATTTTCGAGTTGTACGATTGAATACAAAGCGGCTTCTTCATCTATCCAAGCCAATAATTTTCCTCCAAATAATGAATGATTGGGGTTTAAATCTTCGGGTTTTACCCATTTTCTAGTATGAAATCTCATATTTTATTCTTTAATGTTTTATCTATAATTTCTTGGTGATCAAAAGCTAACTCAGGTAAATCATCAATCGAAAACCAATACGCTTCTTTAGCGTCATCGGCAGCGATGGCTATGGTATTTTCTGGAACTTCTCCATAATAAGCAATTGAAACAGTATGGCTTCGAGGATCTCTAAATGGCTTACCAAAAGCACCAATTTGAGTTAACTTGTCAACTTTTACTGAAGTTTCTTCTAATAGTTCCCTTTTAGCAGCATCTTCTAAATCTTCATTTTCATCAACAAAACCTCCGGGCAATGCCCAGCAATCTTTAAAAGGGTCTTTTAAACGTTTAATGAGTAAAATTTTATTGCTTTTACACAAAACAATATCAACTGTAACAAATATTTTTGAAGTGTACATATACGAGGTTTTCAACACTAAATTACTAATAACTTTTGAAAGTAAATTCCGAAAAACACTCGATTTTTGCTAAATTTAAGAAAAAACAAAAAATGGATACTCGAGATGAAAAACTCTTAATTTTAAGAGGAGAAATTTTAGGAAATGTGAATGCACAATCATCATCTGAAGAAGCATTTCAAAACAAAACCATCCGTCCAATTTTAAAACTACAAAATGATTTGTTTGTACAAGTTTTTATTAATTATGTTGTAAAACAAAAAAATGTATTTTTTTCGCTTACTCCAGAAAAAAAAATGAGCTATATAGAAAACGTGATTCAAAAAGACATCAAGTTTCGTAATTCACTCAAAGGAATGGTGATAGCTTTATTTACGATTGATGAATATACTGAATACATAAAAAATTCATCAAATCTAAATAAAAGAATGATGAATTTATTAATTGAGCGTCTTAAAAGCCAAGTTCAGTTATTAGAAGAAATAATTTAATAAATAGGCTCTCCGTTTAAATTTGTTCCAAGTACATCACTCATGTAATCGAAAAAGGGGCGCATAGCCATAAAAGTGTTCAAAGCTTCCTCTTTGAAGTTAGGGCTAGTGACTTCTTTGTCTGTAAAACGTCGATAAACCAAATATTGCTTCTTGCGGATTAAATCAATAGCTGGATGTTCTTTATCAAAGTCTTTCGGAGCAGTTTTTAATTCAGCTCCTTGCAGAGAATCAAAATACCTCACAAAGTTTTCTTCGGAGATAATTGAACGTATTTGAGTATCATCTAATTCAAATTCTTTTCGAATACGTTTCAAATCTTCGGCATTTGGTTCCCAAAATCCGCCTCCAATAAAGCTACCACTAGGTTGAATATGCAAATAATATCCACCACGCAAATAAGGCTTTGCTCTATCATAACTCACACTAAAATTATTTTTATAAGGTGTTTTATCTTTAGAAAACCTAATGTCGCGATAAATTCGGTGAATTTGCATTTTCTCCAATTTATCTTTTACTGATAATTCTAGATTGATTTCCTGAAAAAGTGATTTAACAATTTCCTGATGTTTTTCAAACCTTTTTTTGTTTTCATTAAACCAATCTCTGTTATTGTTTTGGGCCAATTCAGATAGATAATCCAGTTCCGCTTTTGAAATCATTTTTTATTTTTAAAAGTACCAAAATTTCATCTGTAACACCAAAATTATTTAGTTCTTTGTTTTAAAACCTTAACGACATTATCCAACTTAAATCCCTTGGCCTGCAAAAGAATTAAGTAATGAAAAAGCAAGTCGGCACTCTCGTTTAAAAAAAGCTCGTCATTTTCATCTTTCGATTCTATTACTACTTCAACTGCTTCCTCTCCTACTTTTTGAGCAATTTTATTGATTCCTTTTTCAAAAAGTGAAGCCACATAACTGCTTTCTTTGGTTGCGTTGCTTTTTCTATCCTGAATAACAGCTTCTAACTCTGTTAGAAAACCAAAATTACTTTCGTTTGATTCCTGCCAACAAGTATCTGCACCTGTGTGACAAGTTGGACCTATGGGTTTGACTTTTATCAACAAAGTATCTTGATCACAATCATTTTGAATGGAAACCAATTCAAGAAAATTACCGCTCTCCTCGCCTTTTGTCCATAATCTATTTTTTGAACGCGAAAAGAAAGTTACTTTTTTAATTTCCAATGTATGGTCCAAAGCTTCTTGATTCATATAACCCAGCATCAAGACAGTTTTTGTTTCGTTATCCTGAATAATTGCTGGAATCAATCCGTTAGTATATTTTGTAAAATCGAGGTTCATTTTAGTTATAAATTATGAGCTATTTACACTCTCATTAAAATATTGTTTTCTTTTAAATAGTTTTTTAATTCTGGAATCTGAATTTCATCAAAGTGAAAAACACTTGCGGCAAGAGCAGCATCAGCTTTTCCTTTTGTAAACACGTCTAGAAAATGTTTTTTAGTTCCTGCCCCACCTGATGCAATTATTGGAATATTGACTAATTGAGATAACTCGGCTAATGCATTATTTGCAAAACCATCTTTGGTTCCGTCGTTGTTCATAGAAGTGAAAAGAATTTCACCAGCACCGCGTTGCTCTACTTCTTTGGCCCAATCAAATAAATTAATGGCTGTAGGTTGTTTGCCACCAACTAAGTGTACTTTCCAAATTCCACCTATCTGCTTAGCATCTATAGCCACTACAATACACTGACTTCCAAATTTGGCAGCCAATTCATTAATCAAATAAGGGTTTTTAACTGCAGAAGAATTAATCGAAACCTTATCTGCACCATTTTTTAGTAAAATCTCAACATCTTCGACTGATGCAATTCCTCCACCAACCGTAAAAGGAATATTGGTAGCTTTAGCTACTTCTTTAACTAATGGAATTAAGGTTTTTCTTCTTTCTTCAGTTGCCGATATATCTAAAAAAACCAATTCATCAGCACCTGTTTCAGCATATTTTTTAGCCAATTTAACAGGGTCACCTGCATCACGAAGTCCAACAAAATTGACTCCTTTTACAGTTCTTCCGTTTTTTATATCCAGACATGGAATTATTCTTTTTGTCAGCATTTTAATTGTTATTAAAAATAAATTGTTCCAGTTGTTTTAAACTAATTTTTCCTTCGTAAATGGCTTTGCCAATTATTACTCCTTCACAACCTAATTCCGCTAATTGTGGCAATTCTTCAAAACTTGAGACACCACCAGAAGCGATTAATTTTACACCTTCACATTCCGATAAAATCTTTTTATACAGTTCAAAACTTGGTCCTTGCAACATCCCATCTTTTGAAATGTCAGTAGAGATAACATGTTCAATTCCTTTTTTCATATAATCTTTTATAAAAGGAACTAATTCATTTTCACTTTCTTCTAACCAGCCCGATATAGCAATTTTGTTATTTTTGGCATCAGCACCTAAAATGATTTTATCTGAGCCATAAGCTTTAATCCAATTTTCAAAAAGCTGAGGATTTTTAACAGCAATACTTCCTCCGGTAATTTGATTCGCTCCGCATTCAAAAGCTATTCGCAAATCATTATCAGATTTTAAGCCTCCGCCAAAATCAATTTTTAGATTTGTTTTTGAAGCTATTTGTTCTAAAATTTTATGATTAATAATTCTGCTGGATTTAGCACCATCTAAATCGACCAAATGCAAAAATTGAATTCCGAAATCTTCAAACTCTTTGGCTACTTCCAAAGGATTTTCGTTATATATTTTTTTTGTATCGTAATTGCCTTTTGCCAAACGAACACACTTTCCTTCAATGATATCTATAGCTGGAATAATTCTCATTTTGATTTTAGATTTAAAAAATTATTTAAAATTTGTTCTCCAATTTTTCCACTTTTTTCAGGATGAAATTGCACTCCGTAAAAATTATCTTTTTGAATAGCCGTAGCATATTCAATTCCGTAATTGGTCGTTGCAATCGCATAATCATTTTTTGGAGCGTAATAACTGTGAACCAAATACATATATTCATCTTCAGTAATTCCTTCAAATAATGTAGATTTCAGATTATAAATAGTATTCCAACCCATTTGAGGGACTTTCAACTGATTTGAAAATTTTTTAATCTCAATGTCAAAAATTCCTAACCCTTTTGTATTTCCTTCTTCAGAAGATTTGCATAGCAATTGCATTCCCAAACAAATACCTAAAACAGGTTGTTTTAATTGAAGTATTACTTTAACTAAATTTTGCTCATATACCATTTTCATTGCACTACTCGCCTCTCCTACTCCGGGAAAAATAACTTTATCAGCATTAATAATTTCATCGGCATTTGAAGTTACTTTACCATTATAACCTAATCGTTCTAAAGCAAAAAGCACACTTTGCACATTACCAGCACCATAATCTATAATTGCTATATTCATCACAACATTCCTTTAGTGGATGGTAAAATCATTTTTTCAACATCTCTTTTTACGGCCATTTTGATAGCTTTTGCAAAAGCTTTGAAAATAGCTTCAATTTTGTGGTGCTCATTTGTCCCTTCAGCTTTGATGTTTAAATTACATTTAGCGCCATCTGTAAATGATTTAAAAAAGTGAAAGAACATTTCTGTTGGCATTTCACCTATCTTTTCACGTTTAAATTCGGCTTCCCAAACCAACCAGTTTCTTCCACCAAAATCGATAGCCACTTGAGCCAAACAATCATCCATTGGCAATGTAAAACCATAACGCTCAATACCTAATTTGTTATCCAAAGCTTGATTAAAAACTTCACCCAACGCAATTGCTGTGTCTTCAATCGTATGGTGTTCATCTACTTCAAGATCACCATTAACTGTAATTTCTAAGTCCATTTGTCCGTGACGTGCAATTTGGTCCAACATATGATCGAAAAATGCTAAACCAGTATTGATATTACTTTGACCTTTACCGTCAAGATTTAAACTGATTTGAATATCCGTTTCATTTGTCTTTCTAATTATAGAAGCTACTCTATTTTCTAGCTTTAAAAACTCATATATTTTTTGCCAATCATTGGTTTCTAATGCAATAAACGACTGCAATTCTTCTTCTTTTGAAGAAATTTCTCCAGTACCTAAACGTGTATCATCGTTAATAAAAATAGCTTTTGCGCCAAGGTTTTTAGCCAATTCAACATCAGTCAACCTATCTCCTATCACAAAAGAGTTTTTTAAATCATACACTTCTGAAAAATATTCGGTTAATAGACCAGTTCCTGGTTTTCTGGTATTTGCATTTTCGTTTGGAAAAGTTCTGTCGATGAAAACTTTATCAAAAACAACCCCTTCATTTTCATAGGTTTTCATTATAAAATTATGAACTGGCCAAAAAGTATCTTCAGGAAACGATTCAGTTCCTAATCCATCCTGATTAGTAATCATAACCAATTGAAAATCTAATTCTTTAGCAATTTTGCTCAGAAAAGGAATGCATTTTGGATAAAAAATCATTTTTTCAAAAGCATCAATCTGTTCATCAATAGTTTCTTTGATAATGGTTCCGTCGCGATCAATGAATAATACTTTTTTAGGCATCTTGTAATGATTTTAGAATGTTTATTAATTGGTTATTTTCTTCTGGCGTTCCCACGGTAATTCGAAGACAATTTTCGCATAATGGATGATTACTTCTATTACGAACCACAATTCCTTTTTCTAATAATTGGCTATATCTTTTAAGAGCATTATCTACTTCAATTAATATAAAATTTGTATCTGATGAGTATATATTTTTAATAAAAT
>CBFHBH010000008.1:0-16732 GCA_965653735.1 uncultured Flavobacterium sp.
GGATTGTTACTATAAGAAGGCATATCATCACCACTATCTAAACCTGTGACTCTTATTTCTAAAGGAGAATTAATAGGGAATTTATCTTGTGACTGATATTTTTGCAACATAGTTTCGAATTGTTTTGCAAAATCTGAAATTGCTTGCTGCACATCATTTTTGTTCATCAAAACGGCATATCCATTTGCAGTCACTCTTAATGTAGTATCCTTAACATAAAAAAGAGTGTTTTTTGAAGGACCCCAAATGTCTCTTGATTGTTCATAAATAGGAAATCCTAAAATTTTTCCATCTAAACCTTCATTTGTCATTTTGTACATTAATTCTCCAAAATTTGGTGTAAGGCCTGGTGCTATACTCATAATGAGATCAATCATTTTTACTACAAAATCTGGCAAATTGTCAGAAAACGGATAATTATTTGGTTGATTGACTTCTCTAGATGTTGAAGGCTTTGTTTTTTCAACTGTCCATACTTTTAACCATGGGTAGTTAGTAAAAGGGAACCAAATTATTTCTATTCTTCCACTTTTGTTTAAAAAATCGCCACAGCTATTTGGTGGAGGTGTTGTACCTGTATAAGGAACAAATAATGTTGCGGAATCAATATCCGTAATAGAAAGACATCTTAAATTATAATTTTCAATAACTTGAAAGGTAACTTCTGTAATTAAACTACGTCCTAGTTGGGTCATTAAAGCATTCATTTCTTTATCTCCCCTTTTAAAAGTTTTTAATTGGTAGCCATTTGGATTATCACTTTCAGGATCGGTAACTACAGCTGTAAGTGATAGAATTCTATTACTCATTGAACCGTATGTTGTTTTGAAGTCATCATTTGGACTTGTTGGAACTGCAGTACCGTGAGCATTTATACTTATTACACCTCCAACAGTTAAATGATCTGGTGCAGGAATATGAGGAAAACTGTACCCACTGGCAGCACCATTACCTCCAGAGACATTCTCCAAATATTGTAAAAGGTCACTCATTGTAGCTCCAGTTTTTACTTTTACAGCTGTTCCTTTTCCTTCAAAATCAGGAATAAAAGACATATCATTTAAAGATACAGTAGTATCAACTAACAGTACTTTATCATACGATGATAAATTTGGAGTAACTGCCAAAGGGGACCAATTGTGCATAATACCTCTAGCACGGACTGTCCAGCCATTACTGGCTGCCCAATTGCAAACTGTGACAACATCTTTTTCATTTGCTGGAACACAAGTCCAAACATTAGAGACAACTATAGCATTTGCCCAATTTGAAAAAGTTTCTTGTTTGACAGGAATATTTGGAGGAAAGCCTTCCAAAATTTTATTTTTTATAGTTTTCATAAATTAATTTTAAATGTTTGTTTTTAGAATGGATTCGTTTTAATTAATCCAGTACCAATGAAAAATTGGTACTGAATAGATTAATAGATTAGCTATAATAAATTGGCTTTAGTTTATAACCTTATAATTCCATCCGCAGGCATTGGATTATTGGCAACTGGAAGATTCATGAAATTTAGTTCCTGTTTTGTGCGCTCTTGAGCAAAAGAGTTGGTTTCCAAACCTCCTATGCTACCGCCTACAACTCCTCCTACTACTGTATTCAGTATTCCTGTATCCATACTATTTCCGTTGATAGCATTAGAACCAAGCTGAATTGAAACATCTATTGCTTCTGATTTTGCCACACTTGCTGACATTCTAGCAAATAAATTACCCCATCCCGATTTGTAATCAATACCTGGTATTGCCCATGACAAAGTCGAACTTAAAACACCTTTTACTAAAGCTTCATCTAAACCTGCACTTAGATTATTACCATGAGCTGCATTATCTATTAAACTTGAAGTAGTTGCTGCTAGTTCTGCACCACCAACAGCAAATGCTCCTTTTATACCTGCATTTGCTACTTTTGCCAATGTACTTACAGCTTGACCTGCTTCTGCTGCTGCTTTTACCCCAGTAGCAGCTTCAGCTGCTATCGAACCAGCTGCACCAAAACCTGCTGTTATAGCACCTGCAACGAATCCTACTGCTGTATTAATACCATATTCTTTCCAACTAAACTCATTAGTTACTAAACTCACTGCAGAATACGTTACTGCACTAACCCCTGCACCTATAAAGGCACCAGCTAAGGAAGCAAGTCCTACACTAACAGGAGTGGATAGCCCGCCTGTTACGACTTCTAAAACACCGGCAACAGCATCGATAACAACACCAATTAAAATTTCAATAGCTCCAATAATGGCACCTCCAATAGCAGAAAAGAAATTGCCAATTGAAAAATGACCAGAAGGATCTATAAATACAAATGGATTATTTCCGGCATATATGTAAGGGCTGAAAAATTGATTGTAACTATCCATGACACCAAATCTTCCTATTCTACTGAAATAGAATCTGGCTTTGTAGTTGTAAATCCCTAAATCATAATCATATTCTTGACTGGTAAACAAGTAAGGGAAAAAGTCGGCTTCTGGTTGAGCAATTATCTTTACATTTCCGTAAATATCATATTCATAAGCTGCAACAGGCTCGGCATTGGTATTCATTATGACTCTGATAGAACCTAAGTGATCCTTTAACGTATAATATGAAATATCATTTTTGACAAAAGAAACAATACCAACTGGTCCATATATAAAATAGATAGTGTTTTGAGTATTCTCGGTCTTTTTGATTTGTACCAATGGATTTCCTGACAAACTCTTTACATACAAAGTACTTTCTTGAAGTACATTACCAGAAAATTGTTGCTTTAAAACTCTATCACTCGAACTACTATAAAAAAACTTGTATTGTTTCTCTAAAGTCAGATCATCAATTTTACTTGTCATTTGAGTACCTGAATCGTACGAAAACTGTAAATTCTGTGCAGCATAACCATCTTCTTCACTAGCTTGATAATTTCCTATAGCACCATTTAAATTGTATTGGAAATTGAATACTGGATTTTGATTAGCAGAATTAACAACTTTTTGTAGACGATCCCCTTTACCAGATTCGGATTCAAATTGATATGTTTTAGAATTTATCGTTATAGTGTCAAAATTTCCATTATTATCAAATTGATAGACCTTATTATTTGTTTCTTGGCCTTTGGTCTCGACAACATTTTCTATAGCATTTAATGAATTATATGTGTTAGTAAATATTGAACCTGCATCCATGTTAGAAGGATATTCAAAACTAATGGTTGCAGGCTGACCATTGTAATAAGCATGCCCATTAGGAACAGCAGTTTGAATGTTTTCTTCAAAGATTACAGACTTATCATTCTGTTTCACATCTGTCATGTTGTTCAACCAAACTGGTGAATCATAACCATAATTACGAATCATGCTTGAAGCGCTTGGATTTAGTGTTTCTGCTAAAATTTTTCCAGTTGGATTGTACGTATACGATGCAATATCATTTGAATCCTTTTTAGTTCCAATTGTTGCAATTTGTCCTATCGTGTTGTAAGCATAATAGATAGAATATGCAGCTGCATCCTTTTGAACCGGATAATCTATTTGGATAATTCCTCCTAAATTATTGTAGTGGAATCCTGTTCTATATTCTTCGGAATCAAAGTTGGTAACTTTTTGTGTTCTTTCAATTACATTTCCGTAGACATCATAGGCAAAGTTCTCAATTACATCTGCCTGTCCATCATCAGAATGATTATTCTCAGTTGCAATGACCTGTCCAATTTGGTTAGGAACACCTGTACCATCTGAATCGTAGTACGTTTTCAAACGCCAAGTATTTACATTTTCTGGATAATTAGGTTCGTTGTTTGCTTTTTCCTGCAATACATTTCTATCCCACATGCCTATTACATAACCACTTTCTGATATTCTGCCCGAAGGATCATATTTATAATACTGGTAAGTCCCTTGATTTTTTGCTTCGGCATCTTGACGGAAACGCAAACGATCTGCCCTATCGTAAATCATTTCTGTTGTTCCTCCATTAGCAGAAGTCGTGGACATTAATTGTCCTAAGAAATTATACGTTTGATAACTTACCCAATTCTCATTGTTTTCGTCTCCTTCTTCGTAATTGGGAGACAAGGCTCTTATTGGATAACCTAAATCGTTATAATAAACAGCCGAAACAATTTCTTGTGTTGGTGTTTTTTGACTTACTTTACGAACTTCCTGATTCCTTTTATTAGAAATGGTTGTTGTGGTATTACCGTTTTGATCTTCTATTGTTAATTGATAATATTCTCCTTTAGGTAAGTCGAAATCACCATTATTACTACTATAATAGAATTTTTGTGTATTTGTCCCTAGACTATAATCTGCACCTGGCATCGATTTTTCAATGACTCTACCTAAAGGAGAAGTTTCATATAAATAACCAAAAAATGGATAGCCTGCATCTTCAGGATAATAGTCTGAAATTAAACCATGCATTTGTTGGTTTTGCAAATCATAAATAGCAAAATCAGTTAAGTATTTAAAAAGAGGAGTTGTGGAAGAAGCATCTATAAAAGCTGGTTTAGTACTAGCAATCAAATTTCCTTGTGGATTAAAAATATTTTGCATCACAGTCATACGAGTATTGTCTAATAACTGAGATTGTAAATCATTCCCCGTGGCATTCACAAAAGTTTGTGTAACCATTGAACTAAAAGAAGTCAATAAATATTCAATACTAATTTTGTTATTGGTAAACAAGCTTAGTTTTCCTGATATCACTTCAGTCGTGGTATAATTGAAAATAAGCATACCGTCTGCAAAAAATAACAAGCTATTTTTATTAACTAATACTAACCATTGATCTGCCAGATTGGCAATTTCTACCTCATTTGAAGTATAATTTACACTATAAAATTTATTGAATTCAGGTTCGTAAATTGCATTTTCTTTTGATTTGACCCCATTTTTAATTCTTTTAGAATACAACCCTTTACGCAACAGTTTACTTTGTCCTCTTAATTCCGAATTTGAAGAATCAAGTACAATTGATTGCTTTTTACATTCAATAACCTGATTGTTTTTATTTAGTAATTCCCATTGATGAGTAGCTGGATTCCATTGAATAGTAAACATATTCCCTATTCTTAATCCCAATGAATTCGAGATAACCTCTTTAGGAGTTAATTGTACTAATAGCCCGTAATTATTGACTTTATCACTTTTATAATCAAGGATTCCTTCTTTATTTGAAGCAGTATAATTCAAGATTCCACTTTCTACTTTCCAGTCTGTATCTTGTATTGGAGTCCAATATTGTTTCCATTGATTTCCCTGAGTAAATCGAACCGCATCACCTCCATCAACTGCTAATAATTTTAATTTACTATTAGGGTCTGTGATTGAAAATGCATTATCATTTCCAGTTCTAGAAAAATAATTTGTTGCCATAGCAGCAGTTTTTTCAGCAAAACTGGTGTTAGATACTACTCTTTGGTAATCATCAAAAAACTTCGTTTGAATTTCTCCATTACTTCCTAAGCTGGATTCTACAACATCTATTTTCTGATTGATTGAAACAGACGAAAACAAACTATGTAATGGTGAGAATCGAATGCAATCAACTAAAACTGGACTTTGTGTATTATCATTTTGAGCCTTTATAGTTACTGTGATTGGATTATTGTTAGCTCCAATTTCTTTTAAATTGAATACTTTAAAAAGATACGTCCATGATCCTACTTGCTCTCCAAAAAATAAGAGAATATCTTGTCCAACTTTGTTACCATTTTGTGTGAATGACAAAATCCATTTTGCATTTCCTTTACTACTATCAAATCCTTCAGGCAATTTTACATAACTAGAAAAAACATAATCTTGTTGTTGATTTTGTGGGGTAAAACTATTTTGTAAACCAACACCGTTTGAAATTTTTAAGGAAGATAGTCCTATTTTAGCATCAATGGTTTTGTCAGTCTCATTAGGAATAATTTTAGCATTAGATTCTATTTGCCATCTATTTGATGCTTCATAAGGTTCAAAACTATAAAAAGAAGCTTCTTCACCTATTTTACTCGCTGTTAAAAATTCGGCTACCTGAAATTGAGCATCATTACTATAAATGTAAGAAGAATGAACACCTTCCACATTCATCATTTCATCTATTGTATCATATTCTCCTCGTATAACAACTTCCTGTTTTTTTAACCAATCTTCATTGTTTTGTGGTGAAGTATAATCAAAAACAGGTTGATTATTTTCATTTCCTAACCATTCAAAATTTTGATAAGGAGACCATTTCCAATCATTGTTGCCTGACCAGTTTTTCCAAGTGACAACTTTAGAACTAACATAATTTTTGGTATTATTTTTATCACTAACAAATACCGATTCTTGAGCAATCGCATTAAGCAAATGCTTTTGTTTCATGGCAGATTGGTAGTCTGAAATTTGAATTGCATATTTTTTTTCGTTTGTCAATGTTTTTAATTGTCCTTCTGAATCATAATAAGAAGTGACAGAAGTCATTGGCAACCCTAAATCCTGATAATAATTTACTGTAGAAACTTGCGATACACCATCTTGCTCAGATAAGACCTTATTGATTCTATAAAAAGCTCCGAATAGATAGTTTTTTTTAACTACATTATTAGTGAATATTTTCCAATAATTAACTTCTTTGGTAACCAATTTACCATCTTTATTATATTGTAATTTCTGTAATAAAGCACCATTCAAAAGAGCACTATAATTGTAAACCCAATTTGTATCATAGGGGATCTCGTTTTGTGCTGAAACTCCGTTAGAAAAAAAGCTAATCGAAATACCGCTGGTAGTTTTACTAACATCTGGAACTTTAGTTCCAAAGAAAGTAGTTACTTTAGGAAATTGTGCTAGACTCGAACGAGAATCATATGTAATAATCGATTGTGCAGATCGAGCATATTCATAGGATTGATAATATGCCTGTTCTTCATTCAAATCATTAGTTATCGTTATATAAGAAACTGGATTTATTGTTACCGAATCAGTCGCTTTTCCATCGGCAACTTTATAAATTGCTAAAGAATTACAACTATCAAATTCTTGGTTTGAAGGATAAGTGACAAATGTATCTGCACCAGCTAATAATGTTCCTGGTTTCGTATTTTCTGAATCAACAACTATTTTTTGACCGTTTCCATCAGCTGTAATAGGTAATTTTATAGGAGCATCAATGGTACCGTTATTTGGATTTACAAAATAAGTTTGCGCATTATTATCTGTGGTATCTTGATAAGCAATATATGAGGCTGCTCTGTTCTGAACTGTTTCTGGTGCATTAAGATTGCTTAATTGTTGTGATAACTTAATCCAATTTCCATTGGTATTCATGTAATAAACATCTTTGCCAACAGTCATGTAATTACCACTAAATGTGATGTTTTTATCTGTGGAAGCCAAATTTTGAACTAATCCCCAATTCCCTATATTGGGATTAAATTGAAAATATTGATTGCTATTAATAGTTCCTTGAACTTTTGACATAGCAACTATATCGATACCTGTTGAAAAGCTCACCTTGTCTTCTGGTTTTGTGCCAAAAGCTGTTGATTTCCAATTTAGAGCGTTATTACTACTTCCTATTCCTCCAATGTATCTATTTGCAAATGGATTATTTGCAACTAAGGCATCTGTTAAAATGGTAGAAAATAATTGAAATTGGGATTTTCCCTCAACAATTGGAGATTCATAGGCCTTTACTAAAGGATTTGCAGCATCTAATAAATTGAAGTTTTTATCCCATTGTAAAATTCTTAAACTATAGTTTACTTTATCATTGGTTTGAGCTGTGATGTAAGTCGCTACCGCAAATGAATTACTTAAAGTTAAATTAAAAGGGAAATCAGTGGCAACTGATGTATCTTTATAAATAGTGACATTAGATGTACTATAAAGTGTGCTCTTTGTCCAAATATTGTTTCCATCATGATAAAATAATTGAAACTGTAAGACTTTTGTAGTATAATTATAAAAAGAGGTGATGTAGTAATTGTCTTTTGCTTTTAGTAAGATATTAGAAGCATTAGTCACATCCGAAGGAGATGGGGTTAGTATCGAAATACCTCCTTGCACAGGATTTACTGAGCTATTCCATGCTCTTTGTTTCCAGTTCCATTGAAAAACCGTAACAGGATTTTTCGTAATTTCTTTACTGGAAACAATAACAAAATCTCTTCCTGATTCAATTCCAACTTTAGATGTATCTGATTTTAAAGGAAAATTTTGTACTCCGTTGGTTAAATTGAATGTGCCAAATTTCTCAGGATTTCTTCGATATAAAAATAATTGAACCTGTTTTTTTGTTTTTTCAGTAAAATAAAGCGCTATATAATCAGATTTTGCAATAACCCCTAAAGTATCGATATCAAAATCGACATTTGTAAAATATGGTGTAGTAGGAACATCAGAATTTAATTCATAAGTTGACCAATTTCCTGACCACGAATGCACTCTAGCAACTAGTTTTTTATTGACTTTATCATACCATGTAATTACTGTATAATCAGTACCAAACCAAACTCTTGGAATAGCATTAGTCATTGGACTGATCACTTTTACATTTCTGGAACTGTTTAGTGGTTCCTCTTTATATGTGTAAATAGCTTTTGCTCCCTGCGGATACAAAATACTCTTTAAAGCACCTGCATTAATATCTTGAATTTTATCATAGTATTCAAACTCCATACCTGGTAGCGTATTCCCTTTCGGTTGAACCTGCCAAAAGCTTTTTAAAACTCTTTTCCACATTAGTGGATAAACTGTTGTTTGGCTATTAATACCTAGATTGATAAAATCATATTCAAAAACAATAGTAAATTGTAAGATGTTTGATTTATTTCTTACTTCTATATAGTCTAAAAAGCGCGTTTCGTAGGCATCTTGGTATGCATTTGGAGCAGGCTGATTTGTGTGCATCGCCTGATATTCGATTATGTTTTGTGGACTCGGATTTTTACTGCCATATTTCTCACCATAAAAGAATGAAATTGTTCTTTGAAAACTGTCTTCAATTTGTTTAAGGTATGAAGCTTGTGTAAAAACCAATCCATTTGAATTTCCAACTGAGACATTTACATTATCATAGGTATACAACACAGATTGACCCCAAGTATTTCGAACTTCAGATAAATTCCAAGCGTTTACATAGTTTTCTTGTCCTGTGGTAACATTAGAAGTCCCCATCCAGTTTCCCCATTGCACGCCATATTGTACTGTATTTCTACCGCTATTTTTATCTCCATAAATAAAAACTGTTCCATCTTCTTTAATGATAGTCCATTTTTCATTGTAAGGATCATATTGTATATCCCAAAATTCAAAATTTCTAAGTTGAAACAATAATAAATCAGCTGGATTTCCTGGTAAGAAACCTTCTTGTATTAAAGGATTTGAACTCCCATTTTCGAATAAAAAATAATCATCTGATGAAGTTGTACCACTTCCATTTTTATTGACAACGATTTTATCAAATGACATGTCCCATCCTAATCCTAAAATTCCTGTTGGATTAGTAAGATTCCAATTTTGGACATTATTTTTTATATTGCTCGTATACATAATATTCACATCTACATCTAATCCCTTTCTTCCTTGAAAAGTGGCTATGTTTATAGGAATATTTGCAGTACCAGTGAATAAATTGACACTTTCTTTGATTTGACCAACAGCTTTATTATTAAACTGAAATGTCGTGACCTGAGGTTTACTCTGATCATTATTTGATGTGGTATTTGAGTTCATTTTAGTAGTTTATTTGATTAATAGTTTTTTAGAAGAAAGCTGCACAAGCCCTAGTAACAAAATTTGTGGTTATTGGTGTGCTTTCATAAGTAAGTATGGTGTGAATAAAACCAATGGGTCTTCCCATAGGCATTTTAATAAATGGACACAATTCCCATCCTTTGTTTTCTGTATATCGTTCAGCTAAAAATTGTAAACTTTTGCCTAACCATTTGGAATCGATCTCCTTATCTAGATAATTAGAAGCTATCGAAATACCAAGCAAGGCCAAAGCTGTTTGCAAAGAGTCGGATTCTTGGTCTTCTGATCCCCAACCGCCATCCGTTCTTCTTGACCTAAATAAAAAGTTTAAAGCATTAGATATAACTTCTTTATTTCCATTATTTTGGCAAATAGCTTTTATGCTAACAAACGTGCCATAATATAGTCCGTGATACCAAGTGCTTCCCCATGCACCTTGGCTTTGTTTGTTGTATAAAAATTGTAAGCCTTTTTGAATATCATTTTCAAATCGCTCTTTATCATATAAATTGAGAGCGTATAAAAAATTAGCAACTACGTCTACATCAGATCCAGTTCCCCAACCTTTATGGATCCATTCGTGTTGTAATTGTTGCTCTTTAGTCAAATTCTTTTTAGGTAGAATCCAAGTTTCCCAACCAAAGTCTTCATTTGCCTGTTCGTTTAATGTAGTTTGAATTGGAATTTCAAATAAATCCTCGAAAAAAGATTTAGGATAATAATGGCAAAACGCCTGTAAAATTTGGGCCAAATCATCTACATCTGCAGGTAATTCGATCAAATCAGAAAAATAGCTCCACCCTCCTATTTCATCTTTTCTTTTGGAATTACGTAAATAATCCAATTCCGAAATAATAATAGTGTCTAGATTTAAGTCTACTTTTTCATTGGCATTAATAAACGTATCAACAATTAAAGCCCTTTGAAAAATATCTGTCACTTGCAATTCCTCTTCTACTTGAAAGATTTCTTTCGAAAAAAGCATCGAATGCTTTGTGTTGATAAAACCATTTTTTTGTTCCTCTAATAAATGTTGAATACCTCTATCGAAAAGTCCTTTCCATGACATTGTTTTGTTTTGGATTGAAAAATGATTATCAATTATTTCTTTAGCAACTTGTGACATGATTCTCTTTTTTAAATTGGCTTAAATAATCAAATAGTTTTTCTTTTGAAGCAATTACCTTTTCAAAACCAACACTCTCAATGAGTTTGTATTCTTCGGAATTTGGTTTGCTAAAAAGAGGCTCTGAGAGATAATATTTTTGATCTACATTAAATATTTCTGCTGTTTTTTGAGAAACATTATGATAATGGTATCGCAAATTTGATTCTGCTGGGCCAGCTAAGCCAGCTGCAACAATTCTTGGCTCATTGCTTTTGTTTGTTGGCGAAGCATGAAATACTGCCGGATTCCCAATGTAAGCTTGACCAGCTTTCATATATAATAATTCACCAAATTTCTCTAAAAGCTCTTCTTGTATTGTTATATATGGAAAAGGTTCTCCCCCACATCTTGGAAAATGTAAAAAGTGCTGACTCCCAGGAATCACTTGCAGGCCTCCATTTATTTCATTAGTATCTATAAGAGGAACCCAAAGACCTAAAGGCTGGTAGTTTCGTTCATCTAAAAAAGAAGGGTCTTGATGCAATGGTACTGTTCCAATAGTTGAATTTGGATATTTGATATTAAAATTTCCCCAAAAAAAAGTAACGTCCATAAAAATATCTTGCATTGCATTTTTAAAATGGTTCTCAATCACTCTAGAAACTTCATTTCTAAAAACTGCATTCTTACTCATAATCGTTGAAGCAAAAGCGGCCTTGCCAAGATCACTTTCCAAAGCATCATAATTAGCTTTGAGTGAATTAACTTCGCTTGAAGTTAAAAAGTCAACTACAACATATCCGTTCTTGTCAAACAAATTTTGATGTTCAGGATTTTTAAAAAGTGCCCTATTTTTATTTACTGCATTCATCTTAAACAGATAGTTTACTTTCCTTTTTTGACTCTCCTAAAATCATTCTGACTTTCTCTTCATCAAGAGCGTCAAAATAATATGGTACCTCTCCTATTTTTTTAGCTCTTGATTCTTCAGGTCGGCTAAAAAGTGGCGTTTCTATATAATAATCAGGTTCTAGTTCAAACACTTCCATAAGATCACTTGGATTTCTAAAATCTTGATAATAACAGCGCATTTGACTTTCTTCCTCTGCTAACCATGCTAAAGCAGCTACTCTTTCAGTATCACTATGATTAGATGGCGACCAATGAAACACTTTAGAACTGCCTATGTAAGCTTGTCCAGCCTTAATATCTAATCGTTTGAAATAATTTTCGATCAAATATGGACTTAATTCATTGTATGGAAATTTTGGAAGGGTGCTTCGAGGACCATTATTTAAATGCTGACTACCATCAATAACTTCAAGAGCACCATTCATTTCATTAGTATCTATAAGTGGTACCCACAAAGTAATACCTTGATACTTTGCTTCATCAACATAAGCAGGATCCTGATGTATAGAACAAATACTTTCTGATTGGTTAGCTTGCTTTGAAGTAAATATTCCAAAAAAGAGCTTAAAGTTATCTAAATGTAATGCAACAGCGTTTTTAAAAGTATTGGTTATTCCAGCAGATACCTTTTTTCTGTACTCTGCATCCATACTCATATTAGAAGTTGAAAAACCTCTTTCTTTTGGCTGTGCATTTAATTGATTATATAATTGTTGCAATGAAGCAACTTCTGAAGGATTTAAGAAGTCAATCACCACATATCCCTTTTCTTCAAACTCTTTTTGCAGAATAGGATCGTTGAAAACATTTCTCATATTTTTTTATAAAAAAATTAGACGTTGGTTAATTGTCTTGAATAAACAAGTTTTGAAGTTTGTAAAACCAAGACAGTACAATAGCAAAAGGAACAGCTGGAAAAACCCAGTAATTATAAATTGGTGTTTGGCCAAGGAAAAGTATTGGATACCCTTTAGCTTTAGGATAATCTTCAAAAAAAAGTTGAATACTTTCATCAACCTCTAGAGGTATCCTTTCAATAATGTATAAGGACAAAACAACCACCAACTTTGATAGAAATCTGCATTTCGCACAGTATCCTTGGTAATAAATGGCTATCTTATTCTTGGGAATAATTATACTTTGTTTCATATGTGTAAATTTTATTTATCATAGGTCACATATGTTATCGATTTATTCATTGATGTTTGCATACGCAAACTGCTAGTTTATGCCGATTTCATAGGTGTAGATAATAAGAGCCTTATGCAGATTGCAGTATGCATTCTACAATAGTAAATTTTGAATTATTAAGTATTTAGCTTAAAAAGGGAATTTGAGTAACTAAATTCTAATTGGATGAGATTTTATTCTTTAAATAAAGGTTTAGTCTTTTATTTCCCATGATATCTATTCCTAATCCGTAATAAGAAACGGCACAGTCATTTTCTAAAATTTCTTCTTTTATTGGAAATTTGGTTACATTATTTTTTAATGCTGTTTTATCTAATAAAACTACCCATTCACTAGGATTTAGTTCAACATATGAAGGACAGGCGCAAACATCAATTTTAGCATCAAATAATTTGGAACTTGCAATGTGGAAACCTACATTAAAAACAACACCAGCCAAGTTTATATCCTTATCACCAATAACATCATTTAAGAAATTTGAAACCGATTCATTACGCAACACTTCAATTTTTAAATCATCAATAGAAAGTTTATGTGTTAATCTAAAATAAATTTTTGCTCTTAAGTTTTTTAATGAACTCCCTTCTAATCCTATACTCATGATATTTGCATAGGGTTTTAAGGTAGTTACAAAATCATCAACCTCTCTATTATCAGGCATTAAATGGTGTAACCAAGCTCTAAATCTTTCCCATGAAGCCTCCTTACCTCCTCTTCTTCCATCAATATAAATAGCCATTCCTTTACTATCTGGCGAAGCTCCCAACCAAAAAACACCATCTGGATAATCTTCCATATTTTCCTTTGAATCAGGTAAATGAAAATCTAACATTTCCTCGCAAAGGTCTTTTATTTCTTCTGTTTGTGTTGTAACATATAATTTTTGTAAAGCTTGATAACTATATTTAAAACGTTCTTCTGGTGAGCCTACAATACAAGAAGGATCACTTATAAAACGTCCATGCAAACCTTCATTTGAAGAACTAATACAATACTGTAATGGAGTACCATCAATGTTTAAGCCCGATCTACCTCCTAATTGAAGATCTGTGTCAGTAGGTAAAGCAAGTAATTCATCTCTTAGATCCAGCACTTGTTTGGCCGGAGCCAAACTAAGTGTGGATGCATAAGAAGAAAGTTTTGCTACGTTTGACAAAATTGAATTTTTAGTCGTATTCATAGCGTTATAACTTTATACTTGTTGTAAAATAATTTGGGCTTGTGTACCATTATTCCCAGATGCTCCAGATGTTCCTGCTTTACCTCCAGAGCCTTGAGCTCCATTAGGAGACCCTGCTTTACCTGCGCTTCCGCCAGTACCACCAACGCCTCCATTTCCTCCTTTAGGAACTGGTGAAGAAGACATAACACTACCACCGTGATACTGTACAACAATGGTGTTACCATTACCGCCATTACCACCGTTACCGCCATTACCACCGTTGCCACCGTTACCGGCTGCTCCACCGTCACTTCTAGAACAATCTGAACCGGCTGGACAACTTGAAGCTTTACCTCCATCTCCTCCATTACCTCCAGTTTGTCCGTTACCACCGTTACCGCCGTTACCACCATCACCAGCTGCTGCTGCAACTAGTAAAGAACCTGATAATTGACCTATTACAATATTTACAGAAGGGCAATCACCTCCATTACCTCCTGAAGATCCTGAACCAGCTTCTGCTCCATTTGCACCAGCTGTACCAGCAGAAGAATGCGGTCTACATACTGAATCCCAATCGCAATGAGCATCAGTACCATTATTACCACTTGGTGCTGCACTAGAAAAACCTTGTCCTTCAATTCCGTTAGTACCATCTACTCCTGAAATTATTATATCTCCGTTTAAATTACTCATGTTTTCTCTTTTTTAGTTTGATTATTATTTGATTACTGTTTGATTAACTCAGCAATTTTAATATCTGCAGTAGTTAATACTTTAATTTGCCCCCCAGGCTGGATAGTTACTTTATTATAAGCTACTTGAACCGGACCACTTCCAGAAATAATTAATGGATTAGAAGGTGTAACAACAACATCTTGCGCAACATTGTAAACTGCAACTTTAGGAATAGGTGCCCCTGATTTATTTGCTTTTGCTGCAGAAGTATCAATTTTAAAATCCTTTAAGTCATTTAAATCTTTCATTTCTGGTTGAAATGTGCTATCAGGATGTGGAGGATTAGAAAAAAACAATTTTCCATCCGCTGTAGAAATATCTTTTGTACTCATTTTTTAATTAGTTAATGATTAATACTGATTGTTTATCGGAGTTTTAACTCTGATTGTTGTTTAAAAAATAGATAAATATAGACGTCTCTAGTTTACCCAAAACTCTTATTAAATTACTCCTATGATTAAAGCTTATTTCACAACAGTAATTCAATTGTGTAGTACTACCATTTCAAAAGTAGATAAAATGAAAAATGGGTTTATAGGTAAAAATACCTGATTTCATTTTATATTAAAATTTTAACTAATTAATTGATAAATAAGTATTTACAATTTTAAATTAATTCAAAAATGATCTTTCACTTCAATTTTAAAGATCTGAAATGATATAAAATATTAAAAAGATATTTCTTACAAATAAAAATACATATGCAAATAATACTAGATAATTTGTCAGTAATCAAAAACAAGTATTTCTACGGTAAAAAAATTAATTTCTGAAGTTTAATTTCACAGTATCTGAAAACAAACTAAAACAACTTTCAATTATGAAAAAAAGAACCGTAACCAAATTTTTTTTATTAACTATTTTAGGAACATCTGTCTTAAGCTGTAAACTAGAAAACGGAAAACTTCCTAAAGACGTAATAACTTCATGTGAAATATCTGATGCCGAGTTTAAAACTTGGTTTAAAAATGGGACCATCACAGAAAATGGTCAAATTACACCTGCCAATAGTGTAGATTTCGTACATGATAACAATTGTGATTTTTATAAGTGGTCTGAACGTATGTTTTTATGGATGACCTCTAGAGATGAAAAGAATAAAACAGTATTTGAATCACCTGAATTTTATACAGTTTCTCCTAAAGTTGATGGACATAGAAATTTAATCCCACATAAGGAAGGTCAATTGCTTAGAGCTTTTGCTAATGTTGATAAAACTGGAAAAATTATAAGTGAAGAAGATCAAGCTACTGATGATGTTTTAATGGATGTTAATGGAAATTTAGTATACTACATTTCTATGGTAAATGATGTTTATGTTGAATTTTTAAACGCTGTGAACCAAAAGAAAATGAAAGGAAATACCTTTCCAACAACTAAGTCGGCAAGAGACAGTATTTTCGCATTTGCCAAAGAGAATGGCATTACACTCAAAAACCCTGATGCTTTGGCATTAGAAATTAAAACCTCATGGGTTGATGTATCTAAAGTTGAAAATACAGAAGAATTTGTGGTTATTGATGCCACAATACCTGTTTATAACAAAGTGAGCGATAAACTTTGGACAATAAAAAGTGAGCGTAAAGCAAAATTAGCTTTAGTGGGTATGCATATTGTGGGGAGCGCTAATGGACATCCTGAGATGATTTGGGCAACATTTGAACATAAAAGAAACACTCCAAATGCTGCATATCAATATATTACCAAAGACGGTTCTATTAAGACTGTTTTACCTGATCAAGGTAAAGATTGGCTATTAAATAAAGATATAAAAGACTCTGCAAATGTATCTCATATGGTATTTTCTGGAGATTCTATAAAAGCGAATAAAGAATATACGATTTCTCCCAGTAATACACTTAGAACTAAACCTTGGGGAAGCGCAACAGATGTGCAACCTAATGCC